>JBAYYR010000010.1:0-21207 GCA_041672945.1 Sulfurimonas sp.
GAGGGTTTTGCCATGAAATTTAATGACATAGATATGCAAAACTGGAAAGATAGCGATATAAATACTGACTCACTTTGGATTATTCAAGAAAGAGATAAAAGTGGGAAACACAAAAATATATATCATGGAAACTTTATACCACAAATTCCAAATCAACTTTTAAAAAGATTTACAAAAAAAGGTGATATTGTACTTGAACCTTTTATGGGAAGTGGAACTACGCTTTTTGAGTGTGAAAAATTAAATAGAAAATATATAGGCTTTGATATAAATCCAAACATGCTTGAGTATGTAAATAGTTCTATGCAAAATAGTGGTTTTGAAGATAAATTTTATATAAATTATTGTAACTCCTTAGATGCTTTAGAAGTTGAAAGAAATATAGAAAAGGCAAATAAAAAATTTAATACTAAAAGTGTACAATTTGTACTAATGCACCCACCCTATATGGATATTGTAAAATTTACAGAAAATCCAAATGATTTATCACAGATTAATAATATAAAAGAGTTTGTACAAAAATTTAAAATTGTTTGTGAAAACTCTTTAAAATATTTAGAAACAAATAGATATTTTGCAGTAGTTATTGGAGATGTTTATAAAAATAGTGAAGTTTTGCCTTTGGGATTTTATTGCATGGATATGATAAAAAGGAATTTTAAAGTAAAATTAAAAGGTACTATTGTAAAAAATATTGAGGGAAATCGTGGAAAACTTGGAAGCGGTGGGATTTGGAAATATAGAGCTTTGAATAGTGATTATTATATTTTTAAACATGAGTATATTTTTGTATTTAAGAAGGAGTTTTAGAAATGGCGACAACACATGTTTTTATTGTAGATAGCAATACATTTAAGTATCATTTAGAGTATATGTTTGCTGGAACAGGTGCAGGAGATACTTTTATAGATTTCAATAGTCTTACAACCACATCTCTACACACACAAACTGAAAATAATTTACTAGGTATGATAGCTGACTTAAGTAGAATTAGAATTGGAGATAACATTATTTTTTATTTACAACAAAGTTTCACACAAGGAATAAAAGAAGGAAAGTTTTATGGAATTTTTAAAGTTAAAGAAAATGGATTTTTAGATAATAATGACTCTATACAATTTCTTAAAAATGAATTAAAGAAATCATTAACTTTTAGAATTATTATTGAACCTAGTGATATTTATTCTGATGGAGTTACAGAATGGGAAGCACTTGATGAAATTAGTAATATACAATCACCCAACCAAATGTTATGGAGTTTAATATATCGTAAATTAAAAGGTAATCGGGGAAATACAATGATTACTATTTATGAATTTGATAGATTAAAACAACTTATCAGAAATAAAAACAATAGAAATACCTTGCAAGGAAACAATTTTACTTTTAATATACAATCCCAAAAGATAGAAAATTTACCTACTACGAATTTATATACGGGAAGAAAAACTAATATAAATATTTTACCTAGACTAATTAACAAATATTCAAGAGGTTTGCAGTTTGAAACTCATTTGCAAGCTTTTATATTGCAGAATATAGAAAATATAAATATTTTTACTAATGAGAATATAGAATGGATTGGAAATGAAGTTTCTTGTGGAGTTGGTATGCAGAGAATTGACATATTATTGTCTATAATAAAAAATAATAATAAAATTTGTATTCCTATTGAACTTAAATCAACTGAAGCTTATTTGGAAATTACAAATCAAGTTCAAAGATATATAGACTGGTTGCAACAATATTATCTACCTAATAGACCATCTGATTTAGAGCCAATGATTATTTCAAGAAAAATTACAGATAAAACAACACAAAATTATTTACAATTAGTTCAAGAGTTCAATAATTTTAATGCTAGAAATAATTTAATACTTAGATATATTGAGTTTGATATTTCTCAAAACAGTATAAATTTTAATGAAATTTTATATTAGAAGAAGAATACAAAATGAACTACATAGGCTCAAAATTAAAACTCTCTTCTTGGATAGAAGAAGAGGTAAAAAAAGTTGCTGGAGATGATTTATCAGAAAAAATATTTTGTGATATTTTTGCAGGAACTGGGATAGTTGGAAGAACTTTTAAGAAAAAAGTTAAAAAAGTTATCTCAAATGATCTAGAAGAGTATAGTTATGTCTTAAACAAAAACTATATAGGAAACCACGAAGCTATAACAAATAAAGAAGACTTTATTGAAGAATTAAACAATTTACCTCTAATAGATAGTGGATTTATATATCAAAACTACTGTATGGGAAGTGGAAGCCAAAGACAATATTTTAGTGATTTAAACGGTAAAAAAATAGACACAATGCGAACACAAATAGAAAAATGGAAAAATAGTAAAAAAATAGACGATAATACATACTATTTCCTACTAGCCTCATTAATAGAAAGTGCAGATAAAGTTGCAAATACAGCTAGTGTTTATGGGGCATTTTTAAAGCATATTAAAAAATCAGCTTCAAAAGAGATGATTTTAGAGAGTGCAGATTTTATAGAAAATGACAATACTCATGAAGTTTACAAAGATGATAGCAACAACTTAATCAAAAGAATAGAAGGAGATATTTTATATCTAGACCCGCCATATAACCATAGGCAATATGGTGCAAATTATCATCTATTAAATACTATTGCTTTATATGATGACTTTACTCCAAAGGGTAAAACTGGACTTAGAGAGTATAATCGTTCTAAATATTCACAAAAAAGTGAAGTAGCAAAAAGCTTTGAAGAGTTAATAAAAAATGCAAATTTTAAATATATTTTTCTTAGCTACAACAATGAAGGGCTTATGAGCGAAGATGAGACAAAAACCATTATGAAGAAATATGGAAAATATAATTTAGTAAAAAAAGATTATCAAAGATTTAAAGCAGACAAAACAGAAAATAGAAATCATAAAGCAAACACTACTTTTGAGTATTTGCATATTTTAGAGAAAGACTAATTTAAATTTAGAGCGATTAAAAATGTATGAAAACAACCAAATAATTATCTATGAAGATAAAAATAAAGAGCTAAAGCTAGATGTTTTATTTGAAAATGATACTTTGTCGCTTAGTCAAAAGCAGTTAGAAACTTTTTATTTATGGAGCCAGAGATGATACTTAGCATCGAGAGCAGTTGTGATGATAGTGCTATAGCGATAACAAACATAGAGTCTAAAAAGCTACTTTTTCATAAAAAAATCTCCCAAGAGTTAGACCATAGCGTATATGGCGGTGTTGTTCCAGAGTTAGCAGCAAGGCTTCATGCTCAGGCACTCCCTGAGATATTAAAAGAGTGCAAACCCTACCTAAAAGAGATAAAAGCAGTAGCAGTTACTACCACTCCTGGGCTTAGTGTAACCCTTATGGAGGGTGTTGTTATGGCAAAAGCTATCGCTATCTCACTAAACATCCCACTTATTGGCATAAACCATCTTTTAGGGCATATATACTCACTTTTTATAGAAAAAGAGGAGATCTTTCCACTTAGTGTTTTGCTTGTATCGGGTGGTCATACACAGCTTATGGAGCTTAAGGGCCTAAAAGATGTAAAAACAGTTGCAAAATCTATGGATGATAGTTTTGGCGAGAGCTTTGATAAGGTAGCTAAGATGATGAACTTAGGTTATCCTGGTGGACCTATCATAGAAAAACTAGCACTAAAAGGGGATAGAACAAGATACCCTTTTCCTATACCGCTTCAAAAATCCCCTAAAATTGCCTTTTCATACTCAGGGCTTAAAAATGCGGTACGACTCGCCATTGAAGATGCTAAAGAGGAGGATTTTGCCGATATAGCAGCATCATTTGAGTTTGCGGCAACTGCCCATATAGTCCAAAAACTAAAAAAATACTTCAAATCCCACCCGCCAAAAAACTTTGCCATAGTTGGTGGAGCTAGTGCAAACATATATCTTAGAACTCAAGTTAAAGAGCTACTAAAACCATTTGGTGCGAAACTTTTTTTGAGTGAACTAGAGTATTGCTCAGATAATGCCGCGATGATAGGAAGAGTCGCTATAGAGATGTATAAACAAAATATGTTTAGCGATATAGAGACCCTTGAAGTTTGTCCAAAAAGTGTCATTTAGCTTAAGATTGACTTATATCGATTTAAAATTTTTCTTTTTCAGAGTAAAGTTATCTCATTTTAAATATACTTTTGCCATATTTTTTTAAAAAATGAAAAGGGAATAATAATGGCAACAACAAAGTTTAAAGGTACAGAAGTAAAACTTCTAGGTAACCAAGTAAATGTAGGAGATAAAGCTCCTGAGGTAACAGTTGTAAACTCAGCTGGTTTGGCAGATGTAAAAGTTGGTGGCGCTCAAGGTGTAAAACAACTTATCATAGTAGTTCCATCACTAGACACTGGTGTATGTGCAACTGAAACAAGAAACTTTAACAAAAGAGCTTCTGAGCTTGATGGTGTTAAAACTACTGTTGTATCGATGGACTTACCATTTGCATCAGGTCGTTTTTGTGCAGCTGAGGGTATAGATAAACTAGTAGTTGCATCAGACTTTAGAAACAAAGATTTTGCAAATGCTTATGGTGTTTTACTAGGTGATAGCGTACTAGCTGGTGTTACTTGTAGAGCTATATTTGTTATAGATGAAAATGGTGTTGTAACTTACAAAGAGATAGTTCCAGAAGTTACTGAAGAACCAGATTACGATGCAGCTATAGCAGCAGCAAAATAAAACAGACTCCCCCTCTTTTTTATAGCAGGTTTTGCCCTGCTATTTATATCTCTCTCCATAAAAGTTCAAGTTTTATGCCATAAATATCTGTTTTTCGTGGTTTTACAAATACCTCTTCTATATCGTAGTTTGAGAGTAAAAAACTATCGCCTATCTTATCTGCCTCAACTTGAAGCTGGTTTTGCAGTTCATCTCTTTGGCTCTCAAGCATCTCTAGTTCACCCTCTATAGAACCCATTGCACCCCTACTTTTTATGGTGCGGTTTATACCTTTTGTGCTAGTTAAAACCTTGCCCATACTTGAAGTTGTGCTAGATTTACCTAAAAAAGCCCCTAAAAGTGAACTCCCTATAGATATGATAGTCTCTGTAGTAGTTGCATTTGCTTGTTGTTTTGCCTTTGTTAGTCTATTCTTTAGGCGAAATATCTTTTGTTCAAGCGAGTCACTTAACTTTTGATACTTTAGCTTTAGCTTATCAAGCTCAACATCTTCTGCCTCTCTTAGCCTATCTTGAACCCTTATTTTAAACTCTTCAAAACTCTCATCTTCTTTACTCTCAAGTCTTAGTTTTGCTACTTTGTAGAGTTTTAATTTTTGAGTTCTATATATAAAGTCGGCAAAATGTTTCTCAATAAGCTTTAAATCTTTATCGTTTTGTACAAATAGTGGAAGCTCGTAGTATGTGGAGTTAGTAGGTTCAGCACTTTTAGAGTGCTCATCTTTAAACTCCTCAAGTAGATCAAAATCGATCTCTCTCATATTTGCACTAAGTTCAGCTATAAAACTAAGTGACTCTTTTTTATCTATCGCTTTTGAAGTGTTTACAAACCCAACTTCACAACTAAGCAAAAGGTTTGGCACCATATAGTGCTTTTCATTTTGAGAAGCATATAGATACTTTTGTGTTATAGATGAAGCTACCATCGGTTTTGAGTCTGATTTGGTACTATTTGGAGTCTCTTTTATAGCTTTTGGGGCTATTTTTTTAGACTCCATAAGTCTTTTTATACCATCTTTTGGGATCGGACCTTTTAGGTAAGATAGCGCCCATCTACTCTCTATAACCTCTAAGTTATCTTCGTTTATATTGCTTAGTAGAAAGTTTCTTTTTGGTAGATTTGTAAGTATATCTTCTATCGCTTTTTTATCTAGTGTTGCATTTGCACTACTAAGTCCATCTATAACTTTTGCTATATCTTGTTTGGTTTGAAGTCTACCTAAAAACCATGTCCCTATATTTGAAAGCCCCTTGTAGTCGATATCTACAGGGTTTTGAGTAGATAGCACTATCCCTATACCAAAGCTTCTAGCTTGTTTTAAAAGTGTTAGCATTGGCTGTTTTGATGGCGGGTTTGCTAGTGGCGGAAAGTAACCAAATATCTCATCCATATACAAAAGAGCTTTTAGCGAAGTTGTCCCCTCTTGATGCCTCATCCACGATAAAAACTGATTTAAGAGCATCGATACAAAAAACATCCTCTGTGTATCGTTTAGATGAGCTATGCTAAATATCGCAACTCTAGCTTTGCCATTTTCATCATATAACATCTTTGATATATCTAGCCTCTCTCCCTCTAGCCAACTCTTAAAAGATGGATTTGCTATGATGGAGTTTAGTTTTAGTGCTAGTTTCATCCTATCGCTACTGCTAAAAAAGCTCTCAAGGGCAAAAACCCCTATCTTATCAAACGGTGGGTTTATGATCTGATTTATTAGCTCTTCTAAACTAAGGGTTTTACTCTCATAAAAGTTATGCAAAAATATATTTGATAATAACACCACCTCTTTTGAGTTCTCATCCCACTTCTCGCCCATAAGAGCTACTATGGAGCTAACGGTTGAGCTTATAAGTGAGTTTAAAAGCTCACTATCTTCTAAAACCTCACGAGAGGGGGCATCAAAAGAGGATAGTAAAGATACCTGCACACCTGCATCACTAGCGGGGGTATAGATAGTAAAATCGGCACTATCTTTTAGCTTTTTTACTCTATCTAAACTCTGAAAATCACCCTCTATACCACTTTTCCACATAGAAGCGGTTTTAGCCGCCATCTCATCTACACTAAGTCCGCTATTTTGAGCCTCTTGCTCCTCTATCCAAGGTTTAAACTCCTCAGCACTCATAGATACAAATGTCAAAAGCAAGTTTGTCATATCACCTTTTGGATCTATGATGATAGATGGTATATTATCTATCGCAGCCTCTTCTAAGAGTGTTATACCTAGTCCTGTTTTTCCACTCCCTGTCATACCTATGATAGCGGCATGTGTTAGTAGGTCTTTGTTTTTATACACAAATGGCACAAAGCTTCCATCTAGTTGTTTTTGTTTCCCTATATAAAAGAGTTTTAAACTCTCATAGTTAAAATCAACTCCCACCTAAAAGCTCCTCTATCCTTTTTTCAACCTCTATACCGCGATTTTTCATCTCATGAAGTAGCTCATTTGCTCTAGTTCTAAGATCTTCTGTTTGCATAAAACCCTCAAAGGCATCTAGCTGTTTTGTTTGTACCATCTCAGCTACATCATCTATCTTTGCTAGTGCATCCTCTAACTCTTTATATAGCTCTTCTACTAAAAGTTCTCTCATCTAATCTCCTTGTACTTGATTTTGTATATTTGGTGGTAGTTTTTTAGTTGCTGCTGCACCTAGTTGTTCTAGTTTTAAAAACTGGCTTGTTATGCTTCCAGCTCCTATGTGCATCTTTGAAAATGTCTCATCGTAGCTTTTTTGAAGTGTATTTATAGATCTACCCATCTTCTCAACACTCTCTAAAAAACCCACAAACTTATCATATAAAAGTCCTGCTCTTTTGGCGATTTCAAGGGCATTTTTATGTTGATTTTCATATCGCCAATTTGACTCTATAGACTTTAGCGAAACCATAAGAGTTGTAGGGCCAACCAAAAGTACACCTTTTTTATATGCCTCATCAAAAAGCCCACTCTCATACTCCATCGCGCTAACAAGCGCACTCTCAAGTGGTACAAACATAAAGACAAAATCAAGGCTATTTAACCCATCAAGCGATACATAACTCTTTTTACTAAGCTGTTTTATGTGGTTTTTGATAGAGTCTATATGCTCTTTCATATATAGCTCTCTATCTTCGCTGTTGGTTGCATTTACAACTCTCTCATAGGCACTTAGTGAGGTTTTTGCATCTATGATGATATCTCGCTCATGAGGCAGATGAAGCACAACATCAGGGCGATAGGTCTGCTCATCTTTTGCACTCTTTAAACTAAGCTCTCTTTCGTATTCAACTCCTGCTCTAAGTCCTGAGTTTTGAAGCACACTCTCAAGTATCATCTCACCCCAAATCCCTTGAGTTTTAGACTCACCTTTTAGAGCTTTTGTAAGGTTTGATGCCTCAGTGCTTAGTGTTTGGTTTATCTCTTTTATATTTTTTATCTCATTTATAAGTGCCGATTTATCTTTTGCCTCATTTATATATACATCATTTACCTGTTTTTTAAACTCATCAAAACTTAGTTTTATAGGTTCTATGAGTCTATCTAGCGACTCTTTATTTTGGGTGGCAAATTTTTGCGAGTTTGACTCTAGTATGGCACTCGATAGCTCTTTAAACTCTAACTTTAGCGACTCTTTATTCTCTTCAAGAAGCTCTATCTTATCTTCTAGTGATTTTTTCTCAAAACCTAACTCTACAAACTTTAGCTTAAGAGGGTTTAGAAAAACTATCCAAACAAACAAACCACCAACAATCACCCCAACAACTACATATAAAACTGTTATAATAACATCATGAAATTCCAAGAAACCTCCCTACCAACTACCCTTATAAAAAACCTAGATAGTTTTGGTTATATAAACCTTACAGATATACAAGCACTCACTATTGAGCCTATGCTTAAACAAAAAGATATTATAGCAAAAGCTCATACAGGAAGTGGAAAAACTCTAGCTTTTGGCATAGGTGTAGTTCTAAATACAAACGAAAAAACCAAACACCCATCGGCTTTAGTGTTAGCTCCAACAAGAGAGCTTTGTGATCAGATAGCAAATGAGCTAAAAAAAGTAGCAAAATACAAACCAAACACTAAAATACTAACACTATATGGTGGAGTATCTTATGGTAGGCAAAAAGCATCACTTGAACATAGTTCACATATAGTTATAGCAACTCCATCAAGGCTACTAAAACACCTAAAAAACAACTCACTAACACTAACTAACATAAATACTTTTGTTATAGATGAGGTCGATAAGATGTTAGATATGGGTTTTGTAGAAGAGATAGATGAGCTAAGCAGCTATCTACCAAAACAAAAACAGACTCTAGCTTTTAGTGCCACTATGGATGGTGATACAAAAGCACTATGTGAAAAACTAACTCTTGATGCTATTTTTATAGAGAGTTTAGAAAAACCAAAAGAGTTAAAAGAGGTGTTTGTAAAAGTTAGTGCTAATAGGCTAGAGACTTTTTTAGATGTGCTATATACATACGATATAAAAAGTGCATTGGTTTTTGTAAACACCAAACAAGAGGCATCAGCTCTAACAAAAAAACTCCATAGCAAAGGTATAGATGCACTTGAGTTTCACGGGGACCTTGAGCAGTACGATAGGCACGACTCACTAGTGCAGTTTAGTAACTCTAGCTCACCCCTACTCATCTGCACCGATATCGCCTCTCGTGGGCTTGATATAAAAGAGTTGAAGTTTGTTATAAGTTATGAAGAGGCTCTTCATGAACAAACCCACAAACACCGTATAGGGCGAACTGCTAGAATGGGGAGTGATGGGGTCGCTATAACACTATTTGAGGGTGAGAGAGATGGTGATTTTATAGACTCAAGCGAACTTAAAAAAGCAAAAAACTTCACCCTTAGTGCACCATATATAACACTTGTTATAGAGGGTGGTAAAAAAGATAAGCTAAGAGCTTTAGATATAGTTGGAACACTAACAAAAGCCTTAGGTGTTAGTAAAGATGATATAGGAGATATAAATATATACGACAAACAAACCTATGTTGCCATAAGCTCTAACATAGCAGATGAGGTTTGTAAAAAACTAAATCAAACTACTATAAAAACAAAAAGATTTGCTATTTGGACCCTATAGCCAAAAAGGCTATAGAACTTGTATTAGTTTATATTTTACAATAAACTAATCTAGCACATAACTAACTCTAGCTCTTGGATCTCTTTTTATAGTTTTTATCTTTTGTATCTCTTTTAGGGGTTTTAAAAGCCCTTTTGAGTTTGCTATTTGTATCGCTAAACCTGGTCTTGCATTTAGCTCAAGAAGCATCGCACCTCTGTTTTTATCTAAAACTATATCTGCACCAAAATACCCTAGATGGGTAATATCATAACAACTACTAGCGAGTTCTAAAAGCTCTGGCCAGTTTGGTATCTCTATAGCTTCAAATGAGTGTTTAGTATCTGGATGGTGGGTGATTTTTACACCATTTACAACTGCATTTATAGCTTTTGCACTCTTTATATCGATACCAACTCCAACTGCACCTTGATGTAGATTTGCTTTGCCATCTGAAGCTTTTGTAGAGAGTCTTAACATCGCCATAACAGGGTATCCACGAAAAACTATTATGCGGATATCTGGAACACCTTGGTAAGAGTATGGCTCAAATATAGGGTCTAATTCTATAAGAGTCTCGACAATAGCGACATCTTGATCGCCAGATAGTGAGTGAAGCCCCGCTAGTGTGTTAGATAGATGTCTTGAAATCTCATCAAAATCTATCTTTGCTCCACTTGATTTTATAAACATATGCCCATCTTTACCAACTATCACCATAATACCCTTACCACCCGAGCCACGAGCAGGTTTTATGACAAAACTACTAAGTGAGTTTAGTCTATCTTTGTACCTTTTTATATCGCTTTGACTCCTTATAACAAGTAAAAGCTCTGGAGTGTTGATACCGTGTTCTTCAGCTAGTAGTTTTGTTTGGAGCTTATCATCTACTAGTGGGTAGTACTTTCTACTATTGTAGCGACTTATAAAGTCGATATTTCTAGCATTCATACCCAAAATACCTAGCTCTTTTAGCTTAAATGGCGATATAAAATCTATCATCTTTTAAACTCTCTAAATCTATAAAGCTCTAAGAGTCTATAACCTGTATATCTACCCATAAGTATGATAAGAGCTATGATGATAAGGTTTACTTCTGGAAAGTTAAAACTAAGATGGATCATATAACCATTTTGCATAACAAGATAAGCAAGTGAAGCTACAAAAAGGCTTCCACCACCTTGAACAAACACCTCTTTTGCTCCCTCCTCTTCCCAAAGTATAGACATCCTCTCTATCATCCACGAGACTATAACTATCGGGAAAAATGCAACACTCATCCTAGAGTTAAACCCAAGCTCATAACCTAGTAGTGTCATAAACCCAACCATAAATATAACTATGATGATTATGGTAGCTATCCTAGCGACAAGTAAAAGATTTAATGAAGATAGATAACCTCTTATCATAAGCCCAATAGCTATAAGAACTATAAAGTTTGTAAGCCCTAAAAATAGGGAAGTTTGTAAAAATGCCATAGCTATAAGTACAGGTGAGAAAGTCCCTGATGTTTTTATACCAACTAAAAGTCTCATAAAAACCGTTACAAGTGCTGCGATAGGTAAAAGTAGAAGTATCTTTAAAAAACTCTGCTCTTCTATAGGGAGTCTTTGGAGTGAAAAAAGCCCAAATCCACTATCGCTTAACTGCTCTTTAGCTACCTCAGTTGATGGCATATTTTGTTTTAACATAGAAAAAGTGACTTGTGCATTTTTACCACCCACAAGATCTATAAGTGATTTTCCACCTCTATACCACAAAAAGTACTCTTTATCACCATCTATACTACTATTTAGTGGATCAAAAAGTATCCATTTGTTTGAGTCATATATCTCTATAATAGGGCTTAAACTCTGATGTCTTCTAGCATCTTTAAGCTCAAGTGCCATAGATATACGGTGTGGAACTTTTGCATCATATAAGAGTTTACTAAGTACATCTATATAATCTCTTTTATCTAGCAAGATGGAGCTATTTTTATCTTGCTTTAAAGATGAGAGCTGTTTTATAAGCTCTTTTGTAAAGGTTTCATTGTTGCTTGATTTTGAAAATGCAGTTGAGATGATATCTTTAGCAGCTAGTGATTCTGATTCGTTCCATATGATTTTCTCTTCATAGACCTGATCTACAAACTCGCTATCTATGGTATCTTTATCTTTTACAACTTGTACTTTATAGTACAAAACTTGCTTACTTGAAGCTGATCTATTGCTCCACTCACCCCTTCTTGTACCATTTTTACTAACTATATTAAACCCATACCCAGCAGATACACTCTGCTCAAAAAGTATATTAAAATTTGGTGGATCGTATGGGAGATTTAAACTAGCTAAGATCGGTTGATCTTTTATCGGGCTAAACTCAACTTTTGCCTCTAGTACCCATATATCTCTTTTTTCATTTGATAGATAAGGTATCTTAGTATCTTGATGACGAAGTACCATAAGTGTAGCACCTATGATGATTAGTACAAGTGTTATAACATATAGTGATATTTTTCGCGACATATTTTGCGACCTTTTTTTGATTGGGTTATTTTTCTAATGGGGCCAAAAACTTACCACTAACATCTACTAACATAATATCTTTGAGTATATTTCTACCTATAAGTACCCCAAAGCTCATATGTTCTCTATCTGTTAGTGTAAAATCGGCTAATTCTGAGCGGTTTGCTATGTCTATCTTTAGTGAAACTGTTAGTCGCTTATCGACACCATCTTTGTTTGATGATTGGGTTATTTTTGTCACTTTTTTTAACTCTCTCTCTATAACTTCCTCTTTTTTATTTTCACGGTTTATGAGTGTAAATCTAACCCACTTTTTACCATCTCTCTCAAACTCCTCTATATCTCTTGCATCTATAGAAGATACCTCTGCACCTGTATCTATCCTAGCATCCATAACAAAATCAGATGGATATATCTTAACTTTTTCCACCTCACCTACAACTATCTTATTTTTATAACCTTTTAGCTCTTTTATTACAACCTCTTTTGGTTTTTCCTCTTTATTTAGTGTTGTTTTTAGACTATTTATATTTTCTAGTTTTAGAGTCTTAATATCATCGCTTAGTTTTAAAAATAGAGTGTTTTGTCTCTCATAACACTCATCTAAAAGTTTTTGTGAAGTTTGCTCATTTTGTAGCTGATTTGTTTGGAGTTTAGACTCAAGGGCATTTAGTATATTTTGCTCACCCTGAGCTAAGTTATTTTCTAAATTATCTGGAGCTTTTATAGTCTCTATCTTCTCTACACACCCACTAAATGAGAGAAGTATAAAGAGTAAAAATATATAAGTTTTCATAAGTTTTGCCTAATATTAAAAATTATGCAATTCTAACTCAAAATCTATTTATTTACTCCAAATTTTACTCTTTGAGAGTGGGTTATAGCTACTGCTATAGCATCGGTTATATCTAGCGGTTTTATCTCTTTTTTTATCCCTAAAAGTCTCTTTACCATAAATGCAACTTGCTCTTTAGATGCTTTACCATTTCCTGTTAGAGCCTGTTTTACTTGAAGTGCTGTATATTCGCTAAATGGCCCAAATTGTTGAAGCAACATCAACATAATAGCACCACGAAATTGTGCTAGTTTTATAGTTGTTTTTGGGTTGTGTGCATAAAAAATATCCTCAAGTGCAACCTCATCTATCTTAAACTTAGTAAAAATCCCCTCAAATGCCTCTAACATCTGTGGGATTTGGTACTGAAGCTCATCTGCACTTATCTTTATAAGTCCCGCTTCAACTAAACTTATCTTTGAGTTCTCAAAAGATACTATCGCATATCCCATTTTTCTAGTTCCAGGGTCGATTCCTAATATATTCATAGGCAAAATTGTACTATTCACAATATTAATATTTTGTTATTCACATATTTTTAGTCTATTTTATGGAAAAAATCTGTATTATTCACATAAATTTTAACTTTTCAGGCACAAATGTGAATAATATATTGGAACTTTTAAAAAACGAAGTTGCTCAAATCGAGTACGATAGGTACATAAAACACCTCATCTATGATGAAAAAAACTCAAAAAATAATAAATTAGTCTTTATAGCACCAAATACCTTAGCTCAAAACTGGGTAAAAAATAGATATAGCTCTAAAATCAAAGAGATTTGTGAACTAAACTACTCTTTAGATGTTGATATAGAGATTATTTTAAAGGGTCAAGAGAAGATTAAAAAAAATACTCCCGAAAAACAAAAACCACAACTCCACTCACTACTAAATCCATCTCACACTTTTGATAACTTTATAGTAGGTGGTTCAAACCAATTTGCATATGCTGCTATAAAAAGTATAAGTGAAAAACCAGGAGTTTTATATAACCCTGTCTTTATATATGGTGGGGTAGGGCTAGGGAAAACTCACCTTATGCAAGCTGCGGGAAATGTTCTACAAAACAGAGGAAAAGTTGTTATTTATACAACTGTTGAGCAGTTTTTAAATGATTTTATAAGAAATGTTAGAAACAAATCTATGGAGAAATTTCAAGAAAAGTATAGAAAATGTGATGTACTTCTTATAGATGATATACAGTTCTTAAGCAATAAAGAGACAATTCAAGAGGAGTTTTTTCACACTTTTGAGACACTAAAAGGTGATGGAAAACAGATAATATTAACAGCCGATAAACACCCAAAAAAGATAGCTGGACTTGAAAAAAGGCTTCAAAGTCGCTTTGAACACGGGCTTGTAGCAGATATACAACCACCTGAACTTGAGACAAAAATCGCGATTATTAAAAATAAATGTGAACTAAACAAAGTAAAACTATCAAGCGATATTATAAACTACATAGCAACGGTTATAGAGAGCAATGTTCGTGAGATAGAGGGGATACTCTCAAAACTCCATGCCTACTCAAAACTTATGAATGTTGATATAACTCTAGAATTTACTAAAAATGTATTAAGAGATCAGTTAAATGAGAACAAGATAAACCTAACGCTTGATTCTATCACTCAAAATGTAGCAAAAGATCTAAATATAAAATCTAGTGAGATAAAATCAAAAAGTAGAAGCAAAAATATAGTCTATGCAAGAAGAATAGCTATATATCTTTGTCGTGAACTAACACAAACTACTATGCCACAACTTGCACAATATTTTAATCTAAAAGATCACACCGCTATAAGTCATACTATAAAAAAGATACAAGAGCTTTTAAAAGATGATGAGGATTTTAAAGTAAAAATAGATGAACTAACAAATAAAATAACATCAGCAGTATAGATAAATATAAGTTTTTAATAAAAATAAGATATAATAATGTGATTAGTGGTGAATAGTTTTGACAAAACTCTATTGTGTTAAAACTACCAAAAATAAGTACTTAGTAGGTTGTTTTCACATATTCACATCACCCTACTACTGCTACTAAAATTTTAAAAATATAATAGGAAATTCATATGAAGATCAAAATAAAAAAGTCAATCCTTGAAAATATGCTAATAAGCTCTCAACCCTTTTTAGAGAAAAAAGATACTTCTCAAATAACATCTCATCTACTCCTAAATGCTTCAAACTCAACTCTAACTATAAAAGCTACAGATTATGAGATAGGTTTAGTATCTAAAAGTGATAAAGTAGATATTTTTGATGATGGAAGTGTTACTGCAAATGGTAAAAAACTTTTAGATATAGTTAGAATACTAAAAGAGGGTGATATAGACTTAGAACTTATAGAATCAACTCTACATATAAAACAAGCTCACTCAAAGTTTAAACTTCCAACTTTTTCGTATCTTGATTTTCCTAAATTTCCTACTTTTGAATCTAAAGCAAAGATCATGATAAACTCATATACTCTTATAGATTCACTTAAAAAGATAACTCCAACTATAGATAGTGCTAACCCTAAGTTTGAACTAAATGGTGCACTTATAGATATAAAAGAGGATAGTATAAATTTTGTATCAACAGATACTAGAAGATTAGGTATTGTAACTACACAAAACCAAACAAATACCCCTTTATCTATCATAGTTCCTAAAAAAGCTATCATTGAGATACAAAAACTATTTTTTAACGATATAGATCTCTACTATGATGATACATATCTCATTATAAACTCAAATGAACATATGTTCTTTACAAAACTTATAAATGGTAAATTCCCTGAATATAACCGTATAATCCCAAAAGAGACATCTAAAAACTTAACTCTACCAAAAGCTTTGATAGTTGAGGCTATAAAACAGATAACTACAATCTCAAACGATGTTCAAGTTACATTTTTACCACAAAATATCATCTTCAAATCACTAAGTGAAGATAATATCGAAGCAAAAACAGAGATAAATTTTCCAACAGAGTTTGAAGAGGAGTTTAGTATAGCTCTAAACTCAAAATATCTTATTGACTTTTTAAATGGTATAAATGATAGTGAGTTTAATATCGGTCTAAATGAGAACAACCTACCTTTTGTTTTAAATGAGAACAATTTTAAAACAATAGTTATGCCAATAGTACTTTAAAAAATAATATAGTTTAGGATAAATAATGCAAGAAAAAGATTATGGTGCAAGTAATATTAAGGTCTTAAAGGGGCTTGAAGCAGTTAGAAAACGCCCTGGAATGTATATAGGTGATACAGGTCATAGAGGGCTTCATCACTTAGTTTATGAGGTTATAGATAACTCCATAGATGAGGCTATGGCAGGTCATTGTGATACTATAAATGTAACTCTTACTAAAGCTGGAACTTGTATAGTTAGTGATAATGGTAGAGGGATCCCAACAGATATGCACCCAACAGAAGGTATTAGTGCTGCTACTGTTGTTTTAACAGTTTTACATGCTGGTGGAAAGTTCGATAAAGATACCTATAAAGTCTCTGGTGGACTTCATGGTGTTGGTGTTTCAGTTGTAAATGCACTCTCATCTATGTTAAAAGTAACTATTCATAGAAATGGAAATATCCATGAACAAACTTTCAATCAAGGTATCCCACAAGAGCCACTAGCTATAACAGGAACTACTAGAAAATCGGGAACTACTATTGAGTTTGCACCAGATCCTACTATTTTTACAGATATAGTAACTTTTGAGTATGAATATTTGGCTAAAAGATTTAAAGAGCTTGCATATCTAAGCCCATTTATAACTATAAACTTTACAGATGAGCGAGAAAATAAAAAAGAGACCTACCATTTTGAGGGTGGTATAGCTCAGTATGTAAATGATCTAAACAAAAGAGTAGAAGTTGCAAAAGTTTTTAACTTTAGCTCAAAGATAGAAGATATTGAGTTTGATATAGCACTTATGTATAATGATGGATATGATGAAAAAGTATATTCGTTTGTAAATAATATACGAACTCCAAATGGTGGAACCCATGAGGCTGGTTTTCGTGCAGCTCTTACTAGAGTTATATCTACTTATATATCAAATAATGGCTCAGCAAAAGAGAAAGATACAAAAATAAGTGGTGAAGATACAAGTGAGGGGCTTATAGCAATAGTATCTGCTAGAGTTCCAGAACCTCAGTTTGAAGGACAAACAAAAGGGAAACTTGGTAACACATATGTAAGACCACTTATACAAAAACAATCATACGAACTACTAAGCAAGTATTTTGAAGAGAACCCAATAGAAGCAAAAGCTATAATGGGCAAATCTCTAATGGCTGCTCGTGGTCGTGAAGCTGCTAAAAAAGCGAGAGAGTTAACTCGTAGAAAAGACTCTATGAGTGTTGGAACACTACCTGGAAAACTAGCAGATTGTCAAAGTAAAGATGCCTCTATATGTGAACTATATCTAGTTGAAGGTGACTCGGCTGGTGGTAGTGCAAAGATGGGTAGAGATAGAGTTTTTCAAGCTATTTTGCCACTAAAAGGTAAGATACTAAATGTTGAGAAATCAAGACTCGATAGGATACTAAAATCTGAAGAGATAACAAATATGATAACCGCTATGGGTTGTGGTATAGGTGATGAGTATAATGAAGATAAACTAAGATACCATAAGATCATAATTATGACAGACGCCGATGTCGATGGTAGCCATATTCAAACACTTCTACTAACATTTTTCTTTAGATACTTTAGACAAATAGTAGAAAATGGGTATTTATATCTAGCTCAACCACCACTCTATAGATATAAAAAAGGTAAAAAAGAGATATATTTTAAAGACGATAGAGTTATGAATGACTACCTAATCGAAAATGGTATAGAGTCTTTAAATATCGAAGGTGTAGGGCAAAATGACCTTATTGCTTACTTTAAAATGGTAGATCACTATAGAGCTTCACTTGAGGTTTTAGATAGAAGATTCTCTTTAGTTGAACTACTTAGACACTTTATACAAAACCCAGATATTATAGGTACAAACTATGCCGATATGTATCAAAAAATAGAGGAATTTTTAGTATCAAATGGTAATAATATATTAACAAAAGTTATAAATGAAGATAGTATCCATCTATTTGTTCAAACAAAATCTGGTATGGAAGAGTTACTTATAAATGATGAACTTTTTGCATCACCATACTTTAATGAGGCTAGTTATATCTACTCAAAAATGTCTGAGTGGGATATAAATCTTGAAAAAGATGAGCTTGAGGTTTTAGAAGATATAACTGCTTATGCTAAAAAAGGTTCCGATATACAAAGATATAAAGGTTTAGGTGAGATGAACCCAGATCAACTTTGGGAGACAACTATGACACCAGAAAATCGTGTTTTACTTCAAGTAACTATAGAAGATGCTGAGTCTGCTAGTGATGCATTTACACTATTTATGGGTGATGAGGTTGAACCTAGAAGAAACTATATAGAGACACATGCAAAAGATGTGAAACATTTGGACGTATAATCATGTTATTATCACAACTTAAAGAGAGAGAGTTTAGATTTCGTTTAGCACTTAGAATGGTGTTTCCACTTTTTTTATTGTTTGTAGCTGTAATGTTACATATAGTTTACTCAAAAAATGATGTAGAATCACTACATTTTTTCATAGAGATTACACTTTTTTTAGTTACTAGTGTATATTTTATACTCTACCTTATATATAAAGGTTTTGAGGTAAATATCATAGATCCTATATCAAAAGCATTTACTAGAGAGTATATGTATGGCTATATGGAAGAAGAGTTTGCTAAAAATAAAGAGCATACTCTTGTTTTTATAAATATAGACAACCTTAGGAAGATAAACTCACAATATGGTGTAAAAAGTGCCGATAGAGTCATACTTGAGGTTGTTAATCTTCTATCTGAGTATTTTAAAACAAAAGGTGTAGCTCATCTACCAATAGGGCATATAAGTGGGAGTAACTTACTTATACTACTTGATGGTGAAAAACAAAACTACAAGTCTGTAGTAGAGTTTCTTATACTAAAACTTCAAGAAGTTAGGATAGATGATATAGAGACAAATATCCTTGTTGTTATGAATGACACAAAATTCTCTAGAAATATAAACTACCTAATAGACAATCTTTTTGAACTTCAAATCAAAAACAAAAAGTCTAAAACAACAAATGAGGTAGTTTTAGATGAGGATCCAACAGAGTATGAATATAGTGTTATAAACTCTCTAAAAAGGGAAGATTTTGTACTATATGTACAAAATGTTTATGAAAATGATGGAGTTGCTTTTAAAGAGTGTTCAGTAAAACTAAGAGCTGAAGATGGAAAAATACTCCATCAAAAGAACTATGTAAAAGTTTTAAATAAACTAAGACTTATGGATGAGTATGACCTTATAGTTATAAAAAAAGCTATAAAACTAGTAGTTGAAGATAGTAGCTTAAATATCGCTATATCTATATCACCTACAACTCTTAGAAATGTGAGTATATTTTCTAAGATTATGGAGTTACTAAACAAACATAACCTAGAAAAAGGGCGAATTATATTTGTTTTAAATGAGTTTGACTATTTTCCACGAATCGATAGATTTAACTATGTCTTAGAACAACTAAGAGATGCTGGTATTATGATAGCTATAAATAGAGTTGGAGCGATACATACATCGTTTTTATATCTAAGAGATCTCTCTATTGATATCATCAGAATAGACTCATTTTATACAAAAGAGAAAAACTACGATAAGTTTTTAAATATAGTAGATGGTTTTAGTGTTATGGCACATAAAAAAGGTCTAAAAGTTTGGTCTAAACTTATAGAAAATGAGAAGATTTATAACTCACTAAAAGAGATAGGTGTAGATTATCTTCAAGGTAAATTTTTAAGTGGCAATGAGGAGATATCGTGAAATATGGTGAGCAGATAGTTAAAAATTTTGATGTTGAAAAAGATTTTGAGATTTGGGCAAATGAGCATAAAAAACCATATATCATAAAAGTTACACTACCTGAATTTAGCTGTTTATGCCCTAGAAGCGGTTATCCTGATTATGCAACTATATATGTTGAGTATGTTCCTGATGAGTATGTAGCTGAGTTAAAAGCTATAAAATTATATATAAACTCATTTAGAGATAGATATATCTCTCATGAAAATAGTGCAAATGAGATATATGATTTGCTTGAGAAAAAACTAAAACCAAAGAGTTTAAAAGTAGTAGCAGATTTTAATCCACGGGGAAATGTCCATACTATCATCGAGATAGATAGTAGTTTTACTACTACACGCTAGGTGTAGTAGGTTATTTTACCTCTATTTTTTTAGTAGTTTGTTTACTAACTTCTAGTTTTGGTATTATAACTTCCAAAACGCCATCTTCACAAGCAGCTCTGATATTTTCTACATCTACCTCTTTAGGGAGTGTAAAACTTCTTTGAAACTTCCCATAACTTGATTCTACTTTGTAGTAGTTTTGCTCTTTTTGCTCAATCTTTGATTCCCTTGTACCAGATATTGTTAAAACATTATCTGTTATATCTATGTTTATATCCTCTTTTTTAACCCCTGGAAGATCTACATCTATATGGTAAGCATCACTACCTTCTCTAGTGTTTATAGCTGGTTTAAAATCGACTATAACACTATCTTCATCTTTCTCTATAGCATTAAAAAAGTTATCAAAAAAATCATAACCTCGTCTTCTTCTATTTTGTGGTTGATTGAAGTATCTTGAAACTAACATTTTTATATCCTTTTTTAGTTTTATTTTGCTCAAATTTCTTTAAGCTGGTAAAAGTATATAAAAATCAAAAAATTTCTTTTGCTACTTAGGTAACATTTTGGAGTATTTTTCTATAAATTTTGAGGTTGTTTGTATATTTTTTCTAGTAGTTTTTATATGTTCTTTACTCTCTAGATCATTTATAGCTCTCTCAAGAACAGCTCTAACTGTCCCTAAAAGCGAAGCTATTTGAGTATTTGAGAGATTTTGTAGTATGTTATATCTTAACTTATCATCTGGGTTAAGATTTGCTAATAGTAAATTGATAAGTCTATCTTTTACACTAAAAAGTGATATGTCACTGCTTAAATCTTCAAGATATCTTAT
>JBAYYR010000011.1:0-20740 GCA_041672945.1 Sulfurimonas sp.
TCATTTGCCTCTTGCACATAGTAAGTTGGTTTATAGATAGATGTTTTTTTATAAAAAAGAGTTGCACTCTCAAAGCTTAAATCTCTAAAATTTTTCTCCAAATAACCCATAAGAGCATCAAGTGTTTCGCCGCTATCAGATATATCATCTACAACTAAAACTTTTTTTGATCTAGCTAGATTTAACTCTTTTGTCTCTAGTTTGACACTATATTGCTTTATGTTTTTATCATAAGAGATGGCATTTAGTGTTTGGATATGCCTAATCCCTAAAGCCTCACCGATAGCATGAGTGGGTATAAACCCGCCTCTTGCTATAGTTATGATGGTGTCGTAGTTGTTGTGTTTTAGAGTTTTGCTAAGAGTTAGGATATCTTTTTTAAACTCATCGTAGCTATAGTATCTCATCTGTTATTTAAGCTAAACTTACCGCTCCCTAAAAGTGCAATGGCTATGCTAGTAGCTAAGTAAAAAAGTGGCAACTCAATAACAGGTGCTCCATAAGTTCCTAACTTAAATATCTCATTTGCATGGGCTAAATATATAATAAAGAGCATATTTATAGCTAAAATCGCAGCAGATACTCTTGCATAAAACCCTAAAGCTATAAAGAGTGGAGCGATAATCTCTCCAACATAAACACCATAAGCAAAAAACTCTGGAAGTGAACTTGCACTTAGCATACCTTTTATAGGAGCTATTCCGTTTGTGAGTTTACTAAAGCCATGAAAAAGCATCAATAGACCAACATTTAGTCTCAAAACTAGTTTTGCTATATCATTTGACATCATTTAACCTTAAATTTTAATTATACTGAAACAAAATTTTAGTTATAATATCATAATTCTACAAACCGATTGAGAAAAAATACCCATTTATTCAAAATCCAACAAGGTAATTAATGCAAGAAAATATCACATTTGATGATTTAGGTTTAAAAAAAGAGGTGCTTAGAGGCGTAAAAGATGCAGGTTTTGTGACCCCAAGCCCGATACAAGCAGCAGCGATCCCATCTGTTTTAGATGGTAGAGATATGGTGGCACAAGCCCATACAGGGACAGGAAAAACAGCAGCTTTTGGACTTCCACTACTTAGCAAACTAAAGCTAGATGGAAGTGTTGAAGCACTTATCATAACACCAACAAGAGAACTAGCGACTCAAGTTAGCGATGAGCTTTTTAAGTATGGAAAAACACTAGGTGTTAAAACAGTTACAGTTTATGGTGGGAGTTCATACACTCGCCAGATAGAGTTTATAAGAAGAGGTGCTAGTATAGTTGTAGCAACCCCTGGAAGACTGCTAGATATACTACAAAAAGGGTTAGTAAAAAACTTTAACCCAAGCATGGTAGTTTTAGATGAGGCAGATGAGATGCTAGATATGGGATTTTTAGATGATATAAATGAGATTTTTTCTTTTTTAAATCAAGATAGACAAACACTACTCTTCTCAGCAACTATGCCTCAACCTATAAAAGTACTAGCTAGTCGCATACTAAACAACCCAGAGTATGTAAGTATAACCCAAGGTGAGACTACAAATGCCGACATAGACCAAGAGTACTATGTTATAGATGAAAATGAGCGAGATGATGCTATCATCAGACTTATGCATAGTGAAAATGCCCAAAAATCGGTCGTTTTTTGTAGAACAAAAAGTGAAGTTGATAGACTATCAAATGTTTTATCGAGTGCGGGATATCTAGCAAACGGACTACATGGAGATATGGAGCAAAGACAACGCGAGAGTGTTATCAAAAACTTTAAAAACGGCACTATAAAAGTACTTGTTGCAACAGATGTCGCAGCTCGTGGGATACATGTCGATAGTATAAGCCATGTATTTAACTACCATATACCGTTTGATTCTGAGAGCTATGTTCATAGGATAGGCAGAACAGGTAGAGCTGGTACAAAAGGTAAAGCTATCACGATCTTAACTCCACTGGAGTTTAAAGAGCTTCAACGGATAAAATCAAAAGTTGGCACAAAGATGACTCATGCTTTTGTCCCTAGTAAAAACGACCTAAAAGAGCAGGGTGTATCTAAGGTAGTAGAGAGCATAAAAGAGCATAAAGTTTATGATGAAGCACATAAGATTATAGATGCACTTAGAGGTGAGATAGATGATGAGACTATTATATATAAACTAGTCTCTATGATACTAAGTAAACAAAATATTCAAGGACCAAACCATATAGGTATCCCTGCTGATAAACTAAGCTATCTTTTAGAGAGACTAGAGAAGAGAAGAGATAATGATCGCAGAGGTAGAAGCCCTAGAAATAGTAGAAGTAGAGACCAAAGACCAAGAGATAGTCGTCCAAGAAATCGCCAAAGTACAAGAGCACCTAGAGGTAGATAGATGAGTATCTGGGAAGATGAGCATTTTTATATACTTAAAGAGCCAAGCTCTATTCCATGGTTAAAGCTTTTTACAAAAGAGCCATATAAAGAGTTAGGGGATATGCCAGATGAGCTAAGAGCTAAGATGTGGCAGATATATGATGAGATAGAGAAGCAGATGAAACTCTACTACAACCCTACCAAGATAAATATGGCTTCATTTGCAAATATGCTTCCACAAGTACACATCCATATAATGGCTAGATTTGAGCAAGATAGCCACTTTCCAAACCCTATGTGGGGTGAAAAACTAAGAGATGGTTTTTTAGAGTTAGCAGATGAGAAAATATTTCACAAAAAACTTATAAAAGCACTTGATAATACCCTAAAATAGGCACTTCTAATCTTTTTTTAAGCTAGATTTATCTAAAATCATATTATATAATTTCAACGGTAGGTTTAGCTATGAAGTATTTTGTGATATTTGGTATATTTTTAGTCTCTTTTTTAAGTGCTGATAGTGCTATTTTTAAAAAGATAGAAAAAGACCTTGACTCTTTTATAGTAAAAGATTTGAGTCAAGATGCTATGTTATTTTCAAAAAATGAAGATAAGCTTATAAGACCTGCTAGTTTAACAAAAATCATGACATCTATCATCGCTATAGAGAGTGGTAAGATGGATGATGTTGTAACTATCACAAAGCCTATGATCGAAGTTGAGCCTACTAAGATAAACCTTGTTGTTGGTGAGAAGATAAAACTAAGAGACCTTGTCCATGCAGCGATGATAAAATCAGCAAATGATGCTGCTTATGCGATAGCCTACTACTTAGGAGATGGCAATAAGCAGATATTTTTAGACATCATGAACACAAGAGCAAAAGAGTTAGGTATGTTAAATACTCACTATGCAGACCCTGCTGGGTTTGACTCTAAAACTCATAGATCAAGTGCAAAAGATCTTTTAACTCTAACTGAGTATGTTATAAAAAATAAAACATTTAACTCTATAGTAAACCTTAAAAGCTACTCATTTTATACTCAAGATAGCGGGAAAAAATACACCGTAGCAACAAGCAACAAACTTATGAAAGAGCATAAGTACATAGTTGGAGTTAAAACAGGCTATACTAATGCAGCTGGACCTTGCTTGATCGCTAGAGCAAAAAAAGATGGTAAAGATATACTCTTAGTTATGTTAAATGCAGGAAATAGATGGGCAAATGCACAAAAAGCACTAGATGAAGCTATGGGCGAATCTGTACCAAGTAGTGAGCTACTAGCTAAAAACTAGTAGAGATTTAACTCTTTATCTACCTTCGCCACCCACGGAGTGGGTTGTTTTGTTTTGGCATCTGTTTTTTCACCTACACATAAAAAACTACCATTTGCAACTTGCTTAATCTCATAAAAACTATCGTGCCACTTATCTCCAAAATGTTCTTGATCTACTAAGTTTAGCTCACTATCTAGTTTCATAACAAGAGCATCTTTATCATCTTTATCTACAACACTTCCAGCTGTTATAAAACTACCATCATTTAGTTCTACTATGTCGTTTATATAGCTTTTATACTCTGTCTCTATAGTGTTTTTAAGTAGGGTTTTTCCGCTTCTACTTATCTTTATAAACTCAAGATTGTCATTTTTATCTCTAGCTAAAACTAAAAGCTCACCACTATTTAGCTCTACTACTTTATACCCTTTGGCGGGGGCTAAAAGTTGAGTTTTTTCACCATTAACTATATATAGGCTATTTTGTAAAAGTACTAAGAGTGAACCATCTTTTAGTGCTTTTGCTTCAACTAGGCTCTCTTTTGTGTTTAGGTTTTTTTGCCATATAGTAGTAGCTAGATTGTCTAGTTTATATACGGTGTAACCACCACTGCTACCAAACATATCTTGAGGGTTATGTTTTTGTTTTGTTGTTAAAAATATACCATTTTCGCTAGATATTAAACTTGGCTCTATTAGTTCAAAGTTTAGAGTTTTCTCTACTTGCTCATTTTGGTTGAAAAATAGTAGAGAGTTTTTGCCTAAGGTTATAAAGTTTTTGTTTTTTATACTATTTTTTAGCTCTATATCTTGATGTAGTGTTTTTTTTATCGATTTTATTTTATGTCCATTTTTATCATAACTATCTATAAGTAAAGTTGTAGCATTTGTAGTTTTTAGGGCATCTAAGTACTCATAAGCATTTTTAAAAGTTACACCCGTGATGGTATCTTTTTTGGTTGTTTTATCTAAGGTTATGGTTGTAAAAGTTTGATTTGACTCTTTAAAGAGCTTTATATTGGTCGCTTGAAGTTGGTTTAAAAGTAGTAGTGTGAGTAGAGGTGCTTTATACATAGAGTGTATAAAGCAATAATTATTCCAGTTTGAAAACCTACTTTAGGTTCTCAAACGGTGCTGCTACAACTGTTTTTCTAGTTACAGTGTATGGTACAAGTGCTGCTGCTCTTGCTCTTTTTATAACTGTAGCTATCATATCTTGATGTCTTTTGCAGTTTCCTGTTAGACGACGAGGCATAATTTTATATCTCTCAGATAGTGAGAAGCGAAGTGCTCCTATATCTTTATAGTCCATAAAATCAACTTTTGATTCGCAATATTTGCAGTATCTTTTTTTATATTTTCTTCTCTCAGCCATTTTGTTTTCCTTAAATGTTTTGCTTTATTAAAATGGGATATCATCCTCATTTATATCTATCTCAGGGATAGGTTTGCTTTGGGCAGGTTGAGTTTGTTGTGCTGGTTGAGCTGGTTGCCTATAGGTCGGCTCTTGTGGCTCAGAACTATAATCACCTCTGCTATCTAACATCTGCATAGTCTCAACTACAACAGAGTGTTTTGAGCGTTTTTGTCCACTCTGATCGCTCCATTGATCAAACTGCAATCTACCCTCAACTAAAATCTTACTACCTTTTTTAAGGTACTGGTTTGCTATCTCAGCACTTCTAGCAAAAAAAGTGATGTCTATAAAACAGACCTCCTCTCTTTTTTCACCATTTACAGTAAACTTACGGTTTGTAGCAAGTCCACTTGAAGCTATAGCTAGTCCTCCACTAGAGTATTTTAACTCTATATCTCTGGTTAGATTTCCTACCAAAATTACCTTATTAAACATAGTATATCCTTAGTTTTTTACTCTTGCTCTTGTTCAGCACTCTCAGTAGTTTCTGCTTCAGCAACTGGAGCCTCTACTTTTTTGTTTGTTTTGTTTACAAGATCATTCCATGCTTTTACTTCGCGATTTGTATCGTACTTGATAGTTACAAAACGAAGAAGCTCCTCATTTATACGAAAACGTCTCTCTATCTCGCCGATAGCAGATGGGTTTGCTGTGTAGTATATAACATAAAAAAAGCCTCTCTCATTTTTTGCGATAGGGTATGCTAATTTTCTCATCCCCATTGAGTCTGTTTTTGCTATATTAGCACCTGTTGAAGTTATGATCTCTTCTACTGTGTCTGTTGTAGCTTTGATCTCTTCTTGTGTTAGTGTTGGTTTTACGATTACTAGGTTTTCGTAATGTCTCATAGAGTCTTACTCCTTTTGGTATTTGCCCTAAGGCTATTGTCTCCCTTTTGGATATCTAAAATATATCAAAGCATCTTTGATACAAAGAGAAAGGAACGGCGAATTTTAGCTAAAAAAGGCTTAAAGTTTTATCTTTTTTTTGCTATAGTTAGCAGATGGCAAAAGTTATAAAAAAACGAAAAACAAAAAAGAAAAACACCACTAAAAAAAGTTCTACAAGCAGACTTATATATGTAGTATGGATATTATTTGGGATACTAGCAGCTCTTATCATTACCATAATGTGGTATGTTTTTAGCCAAAAACCAAAACCTATCCAAACACCGACTCTAAAAAACCAAACTACACTAGAGCCTAGTAAAAAATCTCAAGATGATATAAATACAAGATTAAAAGATGTTTTAAAAAAGAAACGACTTCCACCGCTTGAGCCTAAAGATGAGCCAAAAGAAGAACTAAAACAAAAAGAGCCTATTGTAGATGCCAAACATGAGCTAGATGCTGGAGCTGTTGAGCCTATAAAAAAAGAGAAATCACTCATAAAAACCAAGCCAATATTAGCGATAATTATAGATGATGTTAGCACAAAGTCACAAGTCGATAGGATAAAATCGACAGGATTAACCCTAAATATGTCATTTTTACCACCAAGTAAACAAAGACCCTCATCTCATCTTTTAGCCCAAAAAGAGCCTTTTTATATGGTTCATCTACCTATGGAAGCACTACATTTTAATGCCGAAGAGCCACATACTCTAAGGGTGAGCGACTCTAAAGAGATGGTCTATAAAAGGGTACAAAAGATAAAAGAGCTTTTCCCACAAGTTAAATATATAAATAACCATACAGGTAGCAAGTTTACATCAGATAAAAAAGCGGTACAAAGACTATATGATGCCTTTGAGGCACAAGGGATAAACCTTATAGATAGCAGAACTATAGCCTCTAGTAAGATCGAAGAAGTTATGCATGAGCATGGTAAGAAGTATGTAGGTAGAGATATATTTTTAGACCACGAACAAGATAAAAACTATGTAAAAAATCAGATAAAACTAGCCATAAAGTTCGCAAAAAACCACGGTAGTGCTATAGCGATAGGGCATCCACACAAAAATACTATAGAGGCACTAAAAGAGTCAAAAAAGCTTTTTGATGAAGTTGAACTAGTGCAAATCGATAGGCTTTATGAATAAAATAGGCTCTATTAAAGAGTTAGCTCTTATGAAAAAACCACCAGATGAGCTGAGTTTTGATGGGGATTTGAGACTTTTAGATATGCCAAAAATCTCTATAGTTGGGAGTAGAAAACCATCTCGCTACACTAAAGAGATGGTTGCTAAACTAGCCTCATCTCTAAGTAAAAGGGGAGTTTGTATAGTGAGTGGCGGGGCAATAGGAGTTGATGCTATGGCACATAAGTATGCCCAAAAAACTATAGCGGTGCTACCTTGCGGAGTAGATCTTAGATACCCCGCGATAAATAAAAACCTACTAGATGGTGTGGCACAAAATGGACTTCTTCTGAGTCAATTTAGCGATGGCTTTAAGGCGACACCGTGGAGTTTTGTCGCTAGAAATGAGATAGTTGTTGCACTTGGTGAGGTTTTAGTTGTTGGTGAGGCTGATTTAAATAGCGGAAGCTTAAGGAGTGTTGAGTTTGCCTTAAAAATGGGCAAAGAGGTGTTTGTTTTGCCTCATAGGCTAGGGGAAAGCTTAGGGACTCAAGGGCTTTTAAAAGATAATCTAGCTAAGAGTATATACGATATAGATGAGTTTGCTTCAAGGTTTGGTGCGAGTGATTTTTATGCTAAAAGCGATGATTTTTTGGAGTATTGTAAGTCTAGCCCTACATATGAAGATGCTATGAAAAAGTTTGGCTCAAGGGTTTTTGAAGCAGAGCTTAGTGGCGATATAGTTATAAAAGATGGAAAGGTTTTTATAGTATAAGCAAGGCATCACCGTATGAGTAGAAGCGGTAGTTTTTTGATATAGCCTCTTTGTATAGCTCGTGTGTTTTTTCTAGCCCCACAAATGATGCAACTAACATAAGTAGAGTAGATTTTGGTAGGTGAAAATTTGTTAGCAGGTGTGTCGCTCTTAGTGGCTTGTTTTGTGGGTGTAAAAAAAGATTTGCTTCACCACTAGTCTCTTTGGTTCTTATGTAGTACTCAACAACTCTAGTTGCGGTTGTGCCAACACAAAGTATATCGTTTGTTGAGTCTAGTAGCTCTTTTGTGGTTTTGGGTATGTTGAAGTATTCGCTATGCATGGGGTGATTTAGTATCGATACACTCTCAACAGGCTTGAAGGTTCCCGCTCCAACATGCAAGGTTACAAAGCCGTGTTTATGTTTTTGTGTCACTTTAGAAAAAAGCTCAGTTGTAAAGTGTAGTGAAGCTGTGGGTGCAGCGACTGCTCCATCGTATTTTGCAAAAACACTCTGATACTCTAGCTCATCTTCTTTAGTGTCGGCTCTGTTTATATAGGGTGGCAAGGGGGTGTGACCTATCTGTTTTAAGATCGGTAGTAGCTCATCAAAATCTATCTTTTGATCCTCTTTATAAAACTCCACAACTCTGCTTCCATCTTCGCAAAGTTTTTTTACCTCCGCACTAAGATTAGCATCAAAGAGTAGTTTTGAGCCTGTTTTTACCTTCCCTTTTATAAAAACATTTACACTATGCTCATCTAAGGCTCTGTTTATAAGGAGTTCTACCTTTGCCCCTGTTGGTTTTTTGCCAAAAAGTCTAGCTTTTATAACTTTTGTATCGTTAAAAATCATAACACAATCTTTTGGTAAAAAATCCTCTATATCGCTAAATATAGCATGTGTGATGGCGCCATTTTTTCTATCATAAACTAAAAGTTTAGCACTATCTCTAGGGTTTGTAGGGGTTGATGCTATAAGCTCATCTGGTAGGTTAAAATCATAGCTTGAAGTGAGTAGCTCCAACTACTCACCTTTTAGTGCTTTTAGTAGGTCGATATCCTCATCATCATCATCTTCTGGCTCATCTTTTGGAGCAGGGTTTACAGCTTTTACTATAAGTATAGATAATCCATAAAGCAGAGTAAGTGGAAAAGCCATAAGTAGCTGAGTTAGCACATCAGGCGGGGTTAAGATAGCTGCTAGTATAAATATACCAACAACAGCATATCTAAAAGAGTCTATCATTTGTCTATCATTTACCATGCCAAGAAGTGCTAAAAAGTAGGCAAATATAGGTAGCTCAAAAGCTATACCAAAACCAAACATAATCTTAGTAAAAAACCCTACATAGTCCTCTATGTTTATAAGCGGAGTAAAGTTAAAACTACCAAACTCTATAAGAAATGTAAAACCCATAGGTATAACAATATAGTAGGCAAAAAGCACACCCACCATAAACATAAAAGTCCCCCCAAATATAAAAGGGATAATCATCTTTTTTTCATTTGCATACAAAGCAGGGGCGACAAAAGCCCAAATTTGCCATAGTATAATAGGTAAAGCTCCAAGCAGAGCTGCAAAGAGTGAAACTTTTATCGCTACAAAAAATGCTCCACCGACTTGATTTGTAGTAACTTTTCCATCGGCTGCATTTACAAAATGTTGTCCAACTTCACTTAAAGCCCCATTTAGCGGAGCTATAAGCCAGTGTAATATATCTTGATTGAAGTAAAACATAACAAAAAACATAACAACAATACTGCTAACAGCGATAACTAGTCGCTTTCTAAGTTCTACTAAGTGTGGGCGGATCTCTTCAAACATCTTTAGGCTCTTCTTGTGTGTTTTTCTCTTTTTTCTTTAGGGTTATCTCATCGGGTTTAGTGGCTGGAGTCTCTTTATCGTATATATTTTTTATATCATTAATATCGCTTGTTATACTAGAAGCAACATCGGACATATCTACATCTTTTTTGAGTTGATTTGCACTATCTAGCAGCTCTTTTTTGTAAGCTAGTGCCTCATCTTTTATAGATTTAACCTCACTCATCTCAGCTTCAAATGTACTCTTTACACTATTTATAGTGCTTTTTGCACTCTTAAAAAGTTTGGCGATTTTTACCATAGCTTCAGGTAGTTTATCGGGACCTAAAAAGACGATTGCTATTATGGCTATTACGATTATTTCAGAAAAACCCATATCAAACATATATATTCCTTAGATTGAGAATGATGATTTTATCTAAAGAAAAATTAAACTACGATATAAATAGGGCAATTTCATCTGCTAGTAAAAAATCTAGGTTATAAAACTTAGAGTTTTTATGCTCTAGCTTACCTTCACTAGTTAGCAGCCTAGCCCTCTCAAGCTCTTTTTTGCTTAAGATAGTCTCATCTAAGCCTATACTTGATCGCATGGCGAGAAAAATCTTCTCAAGCTTTATATCATCTTCACTCAAGCTCTCAAAATCTTTATGCAAAGGATTTTGTATATACTCTTCTATAACTTTTTTTGGGTAGTAGCGCTTAGCTCCTCTCATCCCAACAGCTCCCGCTCCCGCTCCTATATACTCTTTTAGCTCCCAGTAGCCTTTGTTATGTATGCACTCATAAGTTCCAAAACTACCTATCTCATAGTGTTTAAACCCTCTTGAGATTATTTGGTTGAAAAACCACTTTGTAAGTGAGAGTTTTTCGCTACTTAGATGTGGTTTGTTTTGAAAAACACTCCCCTCTTCGATGATTAGGGCATATGCACTTATATGGTTTATGGGTAGAGAAAATGCTATATCAAGGTCGTTTTTTAAAAGCTCTTTTGTGTCTGTAGATATGGCATAGATAAGATCTAGTGAGATATTTTTAAAACCTACACTATGAGCATTTTGTATAGCCTTTAGGGCATCATCTTTTGTGTGGGCGCGGTTTAGTAGTTTTAGTTTTTGTTTATCAAAACTTTGAACCCCAAAGCTAACTCTATTTACTCCAAACCTTAGCATCGCCTCTAGCCACTCTTTAGTTGCACTATTTGGGTTTGCTTCTGTTGTTATTTCGGTCTGTTCATCTAAGTGCGGTTTTAGTAGTTCAAATATATTTTTATACAAAGATGCCTCAACACAAGATGGAGTGCCACCACCTATAAAAACAGACTCTAGTTTTTTGACATCTTTTAGTTCATATATTAGCTGAAGTTTAAGTGCCTCCATATAGGAGGCTTTTAGGTGAAACTTATCTACATAGGTATTGAAGGCACAATAGTGACATTTGGAGTCACAAAATGGTATGTGTATATAGAGCAGCACTTATAGGTTTTGTAGTGTCTCTATTATCTCATCCATTTTGCTATTTATCGCACTAACTTCATCAGATATACTGTTGATCTCATCGGCATTTGCATATAGCACCTCTGAACTCTCTGTGATTGATTGTATAAGGACATTTGTTGTGGCACTAGTCTCTGCTAGTGATTTTTGAGTCCTCTCAGCAAGTTTTCGCACCTCATCAGCAACCACCGCAAAACCTCTTCCATGCTCACCCGCACGAGCCGCTTCTATCGCAGCATTTAGAGCTAGTAGGTTTGTTTGGTCTGCTATATCGCCTATAGTTGCTAGTATAACTTTTGTCTCATTTGCACTAGCTACTAAACCTTGAAGGTTAGATACCATATCGTTCTCTTTTAGTGAAGCATCGTGGATCTTATGAACAGCATCTGTGATCATAGTTTTTAGCTCACTGATGGTTGTGTTTGTTATCTCATCTACTGTGTCGTTTAGTTTTTTAGATGATTCTATGATCTCATTTTGTTTGGCGGTGTTCTCTTTTTGCATCTTGCGTAGTGAGTCACCGAGTGAGTTTATGTTTGAGAGTAGCTCTGCCATCTTTGCTTCTGTTTTGATGTCTGCTTTTTTATCAAATGCACCAGATGAGAACTCACGGAGTGTTTTTATCGCTATGTCGATATTTGACTCTGTGCTATCTAGCATATTGTTTAGCGAGTTTCTAAGTACATGGACATGCGGAGTTTTAGTATCAGATGAGATTCTACAGCCATAGTGACCTTTTGCAACTTTATCGGCTAAGAGCACCATCTCTCCAGAGACCAAAGTATCTTCTAAAACTGCATCTTGATAACTTGAGATGATTTTATTTAGGTTTTTCTCAGCCTCATCTGTTGCATTTTCATTTATCTCTACAGAGTTTCTTTGAAATCTAACAAGCTCAACTAGCTCTAATCTTTTTTTATTAAGATAGTTAGAGTTAGCATCAGATGAACCACTAGGTATAAGTGCTACAACCGCGACTATAACCGCTAAGGCTATATGTAAAGCTTTGATATCTACCAAAAATATAGAAGCGACTAGGGTTATGCTTAAAACTATTAGTATTATGTTTTTAGTGTTCATTATGATAACCCCTTATATCGCTCTTCGGTTGCTCTTATCTCTTCTTGTGATGGTTTTCTTCTACAAGATAGATACATAGTCTCTTTTTTTACTTTATCATATAGTGGATAGACTATCGAGTAAACCCAGTAAAATCCACCATCTTTACTTCTGTTTTTTATATAACCTGTCCAAACTTGGTTGTTTTGTAGATGTTCCCAAAGATCTTTAAAAGCAGCCTTTGGCATATCAGGGTGTCTTACTATGTTGTGAGGCTTACCTATAAGCTCCTCAAGTGTGTAACCTGCCACTTTGCAAAAATCATCATTTGCAAAAAGAATTTTACCTTTTGAGTCTGTTTGAGAGACCAAAAAATCATCATTTTTCAAAATATACTCTTGCATACCATCTATCTCCTTTTTGATATAATTTTAAGTGAAAAATATTATAACATAGATAGTGACATAAAGTGACACTATTGGTTAAGTTTAATAGCTACTTTGGTATAATTTCGCAAAAACATTAGGATAAAAAGTTTTGAGTAAGGATAATCTTTATCGCCCAAATGTCGCTATGGTTATAGTATCATCAAACTATCCACATAGCAAAGAGATTTTTGTAGCAAAAAGAAACGATATGAAAGATATTTGGCAACTACCTCAAGGTGGTATCGATAGTGGCGAGAGTGTAGAAGATGCTCTTTTTCGTGAGCTAAATGAGGAGATAGGGACCGATAAGTTAGAGGTTATAGCATCTTTTCCATCGTGGCTTGATTATAAATTCCCAAAAGATATAGCTAAAAGTATGAAGCCATATATTGGTCAAAGACAAAAGTACTTTTTACTAAAACTCTTAGATGATGATAGTGTAGATATAAACACCGCTCATCCAGAGTTTAGCGAGTATAAGTTTGTAAGCTCAAAAGATGTTTTAGAGCTTGAAGTTGGGTTTAAAAAAGAGGTTTACAAAGAGGTTATAAACTATTTTATAGATGAGGGGTTGTTATAGATGTTGATAGTTCAAAAATATGGCGGAACAAGTGTTGGTGATCTAGATCGTATAGCTAGTGTTGCCGATAGGGTAAAAAAAACAAGAGAGGCAGGAAATGATGTCGTGGTCGTTGTTTCGGCGATGAGTGGTGAGACAAATAAGCTCTTAGCCTATGCGGATCATTTTTCAAAAAACCCCGCAAGATCAGATATAGATATGCTTTTAAGTTCAGGTGAGAGAGTGACTGCTTCACTTTTATCTATCGCACTAAATGAGCTAGGTTGCCCAGCTGTGTCTATGAGTGGGCGAAAAGCTGGTATCATAACCGATGCTGCTCACACAAAAGCTCGTATCCAAAACATAGACCCAACTTTTATGCAAAATGCTATAAAAGAGGGCAAAGTGGTTGTTGTTGCTGGTTTTCAAGGGGTAAATGAAAAGGGTGAGGTGACAACTTTGGGTCGTGGTGGAAGTGATCTATCGGCGGTTGCGATAGCTGGTTCACTTAATGCTGATCTTTGTGAGATATATACCGATGTTAGCGGGATATTTACAACCGATCCTAGAATAGAGCCAAAAGCAAAAAAACTAGATGTTATCTCGTATGATGAGATGTTAGAACTTGCTAGTTTAGGGGCAAAAGTGCTTCAAAACCGCTCAGTTGAACTCGCTAAAAAACTAAATGTAAATCTAGTAACAAGAACAAGCTTCTCAGACGAAGAGGGGACTTTAATAACTAAGGAAGAAAATATTATGGAAAAACCATTAGTAAGTGGAATCGCACTCGATAAAAACCAAGCAAGAGTATCTCTAATAGGGGTAAAAGATCGCCCTGGTATAGCTTCAGATATATTTAGCAAACTTGCAAAAAGTAGTGTAAATATAGATATGATCATACAAAATGTAGGTTACGATGGAAAAGCAGATATCGACTTCACCGTCCCTGTGGGTGATCTAAATGATGCTAAGAGTGTTATGGATGAGTTTGTAAAAGAGAGTGAAGTAGATGAGGTGACATACGATGATAGTATATGTAAAGTATCTATCGTTGGTGTTGGTATGAAGTCTCACTCAGGAGTCGCTGCTAAAGCTTTTTCAACTATGGCAAATGAAAATATAAATATAAATATGATCTCAACTAGTGAGATAAAAATCTCTATGGTAATAGCTGAGAGGTATGCAGAACTAGCAGTTAGAGCCTTACATAATGCCTATGAGCTAGATAAGTAGATATGCAGAGTTTTGCTGAGTGGAGTTTAAGCACCTTAAGAGAGGGCGGGGCGACTCTTAGTTGGCTAGAGGAGAGTAGGTTTGAGTGGAGTGCATCTACTACTATAGCACTTGAGCATATACTAAATGCAAAATCGATAGTACTCATAGTAGATGAGAAGCGAAAATGGTTTGAGAGATATATACTCTCACAAATAAATGAGCCAAGGCAAGATAGACCATTTGTAAGTATCGTAAGTATCGACTGCTTGTATCCATCTTTTGGTAGTATAAACTCCATAGAGATGTTGGATATGCTAGAAGATACCATCTCAACTCAGTATAACGATAACTTTTTCTTTTGGTATATAGGTGTGGGTGATGATAAAAGAGCCGATCTTGCCAAAAAAAGAGATAGTAGCTACTTTTGGATATTTGATGAGGAGTATCCAAGTGCTTTTAGTCTAAAGTCTTATGATAAAGAGCTAGATATCAAGCTGATACAGCTCTACAAACTTTTTGACAAATCTCTTAGTGCAGCGATATTTAGTGAGATAGCACTAGATGTCTAGCTATATACTCTTAGCCCAAGATATACAAAGTGCCATAAGCGAACTAGAAGATGAGCTAAAAGATAGCCGTATTATCCCTTTTTATAGAGATGAGTTTAAAGTTGAAGATGCAAAAGCGGTTATAGCAGAGGCTTATATAGCCGAATCACAAAACAAATACATACTCTTAGCATCTAGCAGATTTAACGAAACTTCTCAAAATATGCTTCTAAAGATTTTAGAAGAGCCACCTAGAAATATCATCTTTATACTCATCGCAAAAAATAAAAACTCACTCCTACCCACGATAAGATCAAGACTCCCTATAAGGTATAAAAAAACCCTACAAGATGAGCAGAGTTTAGGGCTTGAACTTAGAAGACTTAGCTTTAATGATATATTTGAGTTTAGTAAAACTCATCAGTATGCTAAACAAGATGAGGCTAAAGAGCTAGTAGAGAGGATCTTTGATCAAGCTATAAAAGATGGAGTAAAACTAAGTGCTAAAGAGTTAGAGGATTTTGACATAGCGATAAAATCTATAAGGCTAAATGGCAACACAAGAGCGATACTTCTAAATCTACTCTTAGGGGTTATGGGTGCAAGTTGAGATTTTAAATGCAAATATAGACATTAAAAAATATCTAAAAGATCTAAAAGTCGATAGTGGCGGTGTTAGCATACTAGCTTCTAAAGCAAAGCTACATATACTTCACATAAAAGATATGAGCATAGGTGCGGCAAATATACTAAAACAAGATGCACTAAGTATAGGTGCTGATTTGGCTGTTCCAAGGGGGACTGTAAATGCTAAGCTAGAGAGAGTCGATGCTCTGCTTATAGCGACTACAAAACACCTAAAACTGCTAAGTAAAAAAGAGCTTGCACAACCTTTTGGGCTAAAAGAGTTTGCACATAAACTTAGTGAGATTTTAAAGATAAGTAGAGCAGATGAGCCTATCATCATGGGGATTATAAATGCAACTGATGATAGTTTTTATAGTGGTTCAAGGTTTTTACACAAAGACTCAATATCTAAAATAATCTCTATGATAGAAGATGGTGCTAGTATCATAGATATAGGTGCCATCTCATCTGCTCCATCTTCAAAAGCGGTGAGTGTAGGTGAGGAGATAGCGAGGCTAAAGCCACTTTTAAGAGCTATAAAGACCCAAAGGCTTTATGAAAAAGTTAGATTTAGCATAGATAGCTATGAGCCAAAGGCTATAAAACTAGCTCTAGATAGCGGTTTTAGTATAGTAAATGATATAACAGGTTTAGCAGATGATGAGGTGGCAAAACTTTGTGCTACCTATAGTGCTACGGCTATCATTATGCATATGCAAGGGACTCCACAAACTATGCAACTAAACCCACAATATGAGAATATTTTAAGTGATATTTATAGTTTTTTTGAAGCTAGAGTCGCTAAGGCGGAGAGTTTTGGCATAAAAGATATAGTACTTGATGTTGGTATAGGTTTTGGAAAAACACTTGAGCATAACCTAAAACTTATAAGCCATTTGGAGCATTTTAAAACTTTAGGTAAAGAGCTTTTAGTTGGTGCTTCAAGAAAATCTATGATAAATAAAATCACCCCATCAGCCCCACAAGATAGACTAGCAGGGAGTATTGTACTACATATGGAGGCTATAAAAAATGGTGCTTCTATCATAAGGGTTCACGATGTTTATGAGCATAAACAAGCACTTGAGGTTTTAAAGTCGTTAAAAACTGTTTAATATTATTATAAAACATTATTAGTATAATTCTATAAAAAATAATTATACTAGGTACCGATATGAAACTTCCAAAAATAGGAGACATAGCCTCATCTAAAGTCCCAAAAATCGATATAAAAGAGAATCTTAAAACCCTTATTGATACTATGTGTAACATAGGCTCTATGGATAAATACAGAAAAGTTATAGTATCTGCTGATGATGGGTATCATCTAGTAGATGTTTATGATTTGTTAAGTATCTCAGATGGCATGATTAGCACGATAGATGATAGTAAAACCATAAGTTCAGTCTTAACCCCAACTTCACCACTTATTTGTGTAGATAAAAACAAGAGTGTTTTAGATGCTCTAAACTATTTTACTTGCGATTTGAATTATATTTGTGTGGTTGATGAGGGTGGTGGATTTGTTGGGATACTAAGCAGGGGTGATTTAGCAAATAGCCTTGATCCTGATGTGATTATAAATAGTTTTTGCTTGGGCAATTTTTTAAATCTTTGCAAAAGAGTGAAGTGGATAGATAAAGATGAGCTTTGTTCTAGTGTTATAAATGATATGATCAAAGATAAAATAGATAGCTTTTTGATAGTACAAAACGATAAACCTTTAGGGATATTTACCACCAAAGATGCTCTTAGAGTTTTAAGGTTAGAGCTAGATAAAAATGTAGCTATAAAAGAGTATATGAGTTCACCCGTAGAGGTTATGCAGAGCCACTCAACAGTAAAAGAGGCTCTTGAGTTTTTAAACAACAAAAGCTTTAAAAGGGTTGTGTTAGTTCATGGTGATGGAAGATTAGCTGGGGTGATAAACCAAAATGAGATCTACTCCTTGGCATACTCTAAATGGGTGCTACTTATGAAACAACACCAATGCGAACTTAAAGAGAAAAACAAAACTCTAGAGGAGATAGCATTTAAAGATCTACTCACAAATCTCTACAATAGAGCTGAGTTTATAAATGTCTTTGAGAGATGTTTAAAAGAGGCATCTGATACAGAAAAATCTTTTTTTGTTGCCATAGCCGATATAGATTTTTTCAAAAAGATAAATGATACCTATGGACATAATTTTGGTGATAAAATCTTAAAAAGTGTAGCTACTACTATAAAAAACAATATAAGAGATAGTGACATAGTAGCTAGATGGGGTGGAGAGGAGTTTGCAATAATACTCCATCTAAAAGATTCAAAGGATATAAATAACATAGGTGAGAAGATCAGAGCTGCCGTAGAAAACCTTGTGGTTGATGAGGTGAGTGTAACCATAAGTATAGGTTTTACTCAGATAAAAGCATACGATACTCTAGAGAGTACCATAGATAGAGCCGATAAAGCTCTTTATAGAGCGAAAAATAGCGGTAGAAATAGGGTTGAGGTTTTATAGTTTCAAAAGCAAGAAGTATAATTCATATTTAAGCTATAAAACTTTAAAATATGAACTATACTTCATAATAAAGGCTTATTTTGACACTATTAGAACTTGCAAATGAGATAAAAAGCTTAAGAAAAGAGAAAAACTGGACACAAGATGATTTACAAAACTATTCAGGCATTACAAAACGGACAATTTCAAAAATCGAAAATGGCTTTTTAGATGAAGTGGGAATTAGAAAAGTTGAAAATATTTTGGATTTATTGGGATATGAGTTTGCTTTAAGACCAAAAAAAAGACCAAGAACTCTTGAGGAGTTACAAGAGGAGTTGGAAAATGCAAAATAACTCTAAAAATAGCTTAAAAGTTTTTGTAAATCAAAATCAAAATGGAATTTTATCTTTTGAAAATGACACATATATATTCAACTACAAAGATAGTGCAAAAGATATCGTAAGTCTTACAATGCCAAAAAGAAGTGCTAGTTGGAATAGTAAAAAACTTCATCCAATTTTTCAGATGAATATGCCTGAAGGTGCTTTAAAAGAGAGTATAAAAAACTATTTTTCAAAAATAGAAACAATGAGTGATATAAATATCTTAAAACTTATCGGTCCTTATATGTTGGGTCGTGTAAAATTTGAAGAGCTAAAAGAGGTGGAAGATAGTCTAAACTTAGATGATATTTTAAACTCAAAAAAGCAAAATCTATTTGAAGAGCTACTTCACAAATTTGCTATAAAGTCTGGAGTTTCTGGAGTTCAGCCAAAATTGCTTTTAAAAGCTTTTGATAAAACTACAATGAAATTTGAAAACTATATAGTAAAATCTTGGGAAGATAACTTTCCAAATCTAGCTTTAAATGAGTATTTTTGTATGAAAGCTTGTGCAAATTCAGGGCTTCCTACACCAAAATTTTATATTAGTGATGATTTTAAAATGTTTGTTATGAAAAGGTTTGATGTTTTAGAAGATGGCTCATATCTTGGATTTGAAGATATGTGTGTTTTAACTGCAAGAGGCACTATAAATAAATATGAAGGAAGCTATGAAGAGTGTGCTAGAGTTATAAAAGATATAATAAGCCCTGAGTATAAAAAAGAGGCTTTGAAGATATTTTTTAAATCCTTAATTATGAATCATCTGCTTAAAAATGGTGATGCACACTTAAAAAACTATGGGATAGTTTATAAAAATGATTTTAATAACTCAAATCTAGCACCAATATATGATGTGATAACTACAAAAATATATATTAAAAATGATATACCAGCTTTAAAGCTTAGTGATGGAAAGCTTTGGTGGAAAGAGAAAACTTATAAAAATTTTGCAAAACTTAGCTGTAATCTTACAAATATTGAGTATGAGGATATTTTAAAAGAGTGCAAAAATGCAATAGTAAAAACAAAAGAGGAGATAAAAGTTTTTTGTGAAAAAAATAGTGAAGTAAAAGAGTTTTTGGATAGCTTGATGGGTATTTGGAGTGAAGAGATATGATTTTATAGCTCCTTAGGTTCACCTAAGTAGTAACCCTGCAAGTAGCCAATCCCTAACTCTTTACACTTCTCATAGACCTCTTTTGAGTGGACAAACTCAGCTACTACTTCAAGATTTAGCCGTTTAGAAAACTCTATCACCGCAGCTACTATGGTTTGGGCATTTGTATCTGTGTCTATGTTTTTTATAAGTGAGCCATCTATTTTTAGTATATCGACATCTAGTTTTATGATGTGTGCAAAGTTGCTATAACCCGTACCAAAGTCATCTATAGCTATCTTTGAGCCAAAAGATTTTACTTTTGATATAAACTCACTAACCTCTTTATAGTTCTCCACACCCTCACTCTCTAAAAGTTCAAAAACAAGTTTATCCGAATCACTACTAGATGATAGTTTCTCAAAAAGATAGCTCATAGTATCTTGGTTTAGGATATCTAGTATAGAGATATTTATGGAGTATAGATAAGGCTTTTTAGTCAGTTGCTCAAATATACTATCTATAACAAACTTCGTTATAGCAGGGTATAGACGCGATTTTTTGGCTGCTTGTAAAAAGAAAAAAGGTGATATTAATGAGCCGTCTTCATCTACCATTCTAACTAGTGCTTCATACTTTATAATCTTGCCTGAACTAGCACTATATATGGGCTGATATAAAAGCTTAAAGCTATTTTTACCTATAGCATCTTTTAGTTTTTTACTCCATATGATATTGTTTTGATAATCTTTTTTAGTCTGAAGTGCATCTGTAAAATAGACTATATTTGCATTTTGTTTTTTAGCTGTTTTTAGGGCTATGTCGGCATTTGTTAGTAGAGCTTTATCTATGGTTTCATCTATGCAAACACCTATAGCATAGGTTATATAAAGCGATACATTATCGATGTTGTAAGAGTGTGAACTCATAAGTGTTAGTATCTTTTTAAATATCGCCTCTAAAGACTCCTCATCTATCTTTTTAGTGATAGCTAGAGCAAACTCATCTGATGGCATTTTATATAGCTTCATAGGGTAGGGCTTGCTCATCTCTTGAAGTAATCTAGAGAGAGCGACTAGCACTTTATCGCCAAAATCGTGACCATAAAAATCGTTTATCTCTTTAAAACTATCTATGTTTATAAGTATAAGTCCGTAGTGTTTTTTTGACTCCAAATCATCCAAAAGAGCATATCTATTT
>JBAYYR010000012.1:0-18614 GCA_041672945.1 Sulfurimonas sp.
TGAGAAGATTTGAGATTTTTTAACAGGTATAGTTGTACCTTTTTCTAGGATTTTAGTAGCAACACCACCTAAAGTCTCGATCCCTAGTGATAGTGGAGTAACATCTAGTAGAAGTACATCTTTAACATCTCCTCTTAAAACCCCACCTTGTATAGCAGCACCAGAAGCAACAACCTCATCAGGGTTTACACTTTTGTTTAGTGTTTTACCACCAAAATAAGCACTTACCATCTCAGCAGCTTTTGGAACACGAGTAGAACCACCAACCATGATGATCTCTTTTACCTCATTTGCTTGCAAATCGGCATCTTTTAGTGCCACTTTTATGTGCTCTATAGTCTCATTTAGTAGCTCATCAATCATAGCTTCAAATTTTGCACGGGTTAGTTTTATAACTAAGTGTTGCGGTCCCGCCTCTGTCATAGTGATAAATGGTAGATTTATCTCAGTCTCATTTGCACTTGATAGCTCTTTTTTAGCATTTTCAGCTGCATCTTTTAGTCTTTGAAGAGCCATTTTATCGTTTTTAAGGTCTATACCATGTGAACTTTTAAACTCACCATTTAAAAAATCGACTATCTTGTTATCAAAGTCATCACCACCTAAAAAGGCATTTCCATCTGTACTTAAAACCTCAAAAGTTCCATCACTTATCTCTAAAACTGTAACGTCAAATGTACCACCACCAAGGTCATAAACTAAAACTTTCTCATCACCTTTGCTCTCAAGTCCATAAGCTAGAGCTGAAGCTGTTGGCTCATTTATGATACGAAGTACATTTAGTCCTGCTATAGTCCCCGCATCTTTAGTCGCTTTTCTTTGTGCATCGTTAAAGTATGCTGGAACTGTAATAACCGCATCTGTTACACTTGAGCCTATATAAGACTCTGCATCCTCTTTTAGTTTTGATAGTATTTTTGCTGAAATCTCTTGAGGAGTGTAAACTTTACCATCGATATTTACCGCAGCCATACCATCTTTATCTACTATGTTGTAGGTTACTTTATCGTGAGCTGCTTTTGCATTCTCCTCATTCATCATAAGACCCATAATTCTTTTTATAGATGAGATTGTTTTAGCTGGATTTGTTATAGCTTGTCTTTTTGCTGGATCACCTACTAAAATCTCACCTTTATCTGTAAATGCAACAACTGATGGAGTTGTGTTTTTACCCTCTTTGTTTGGGATAACTTTTGCTTCACCGCCCTCATATACTGCTACACAAGAGTTTGTTGTTCCTAAGTCTATTCCTATTACTTTACTCATTTTATTTCCTTTTAACTATTTTAATTTATAACGCTAGAGGAAGTAATTCCTCTAGCTTCGCTTGCCGCTAAGGCACTAAAGCTTCAAAGACAGAGCTTTGAGAATTTTAGAGATCCCAAACCAAGTTTGGGATGACTTGCCCTTAAAGCTTTTATATCGGTTTAGTTAGCCACTACCACCATAGCTTCACGGAGTGGTCGCTCTTTATATCTATAGCCTGTTTGAAAAGTTTGTACTATCTCTCCACTAGCTACACTATCGCTATCAACACTCTGGATAGCATTGTGGATATTTGGGTCAAACGGCTCATCGTGTGAAACTTTTGTGATACCATTTTTCTCTAAAGAAGATAAGAGTTGCTTATATGTAAGCTCAACTCCCTCTTTTAGTTTATCGAAAAACTCCTCTTTGTTTACATCTGAAGATACTGAGTTTAAAGCCCCCTCTAGTGAGTCTAAAACTGGTACCAAATCTTTTGCAAACTTCTCATTTGCATACTCAAGAGCGGTTATTTTCTCCCTCTCAAGCCTTTTTTTAATATTTTCAAAATCTGCATGAACTCTAGCATACTTCTCTTGCATATCTTTTAACTCTTGTTGCAAGATATCAAACTCATTTAAGGCAGCTTGCTCTTCCGCTAAGACCTCTTCAGAGTTGCTCTGCTCGTTTTGTGTCTCATCTTTTATCTCATCTGACATAACTGTTTGTTTTTCTCCTTTTTTAAAAAGATGGCACAATTATACAGATTGAGTGTAACAATGTCAAGTCTAAGTTATATATTTAGTATAAACTTAGTTGAGTCTATGTTTATAAAGGTTATATATTTATGTAAAAATTGTAAAATGTTAAAAAAATAGCTTTTAAGGTTTGTTTATGAGATACATTATGGTAGTTTTAGGGGTCTTAGCGGGTGTTGTGCTTTTAGTTTATAGCCTACTTTTTACAAGTTTTGGAAATGCTCTACTTAAGCCGATGGTTGAGTCAAAAGTAAACCAAACCATAGGCTTTGATGGAAAGCTAGAGAGATTTAGTTTAGGTTTTAGTAGTTTTGGTATAACCTATGAGGTAGATAAAAACACCATAAAACTAGATGGTGATTATTCACTTTTTCAAAAGAGTTTTGATGCTATTTATGCACTAGATTTGCAAAATCTAAGCTCATTTTCAAAACTAGCCGATATGCCACTAAGAGGCTCTTTGGGTATTGAGGGTGGAGTAAAGGGTGATCTTATACATGTGCAGAGTGATGGAGTTTTAACTTTAGCTAAAACCCCCGTGGTTTATAAGATAAATCTAGAGGATTTTAACCCAACAAAGATAGTTCTATCTTCAAGTGGTTTAAAACTAGAGGAGATTTTAAATATCATCTCAAAAAACCCGTATGCAAAAGCTTTGGTAGATTTGGACATAAATATAAATAGCATAAAAGAGAATAATCTTGATGCAGATATAAATATATCAACTAAAAATGCGATACTTAGTTCAAAATATATGAAGAGTGATTTTGATGTAGATATACCAGATACACCTTTTAATCTTGTGCTAAACTCAAAGCTAAAAGGTGATGAAGCAAACTATAATCTTTTACTTAGCTCAAAACTTTTTGATATAAAATCATCAGGCGAACTTACCCCACAACCTCTAAAAGTAGATAGTACTTATAGTTTAAACATAGCAAATCTTGAGGCACTAAAACCCATAACAGGGCAAAACTTTAAGGGTAGTTTTAAAACAGATGGAACCATAAAAGGTGATGATAATAATCTTGTAGTAAAAGGTTCAAGTGATGTCGCCTCATCTGCTACAAAATATATAGCGACACTAAAAAAGAAAAACCTAGATGAGCTAGTTTTAGATATCGCTCATCTAAATATAGCCAAACTTTTAGAGATGTTAGGTGAGCCTTCTTATGTCAGTAAAGGGACTTTAGCATTAGAGGCAAAACTAAAAGGTTTTAACACCGATAATCTAAATGGCGATATTTTAGTAGCTAGTGATGGGGTTTTACTAAACCAAGCAACTATAAAAAAAGAGTTTGAGCTAGACTTACCAACCACAAGTGCAGATATTAGGGCTTTAGTAGATATAAAAGATGGAGTTGCTAAAAGCAATAGTATAAAAATAGACTCAAATCTTGCAAAATTAGCTCTAAAAGAGTTTAGGTATGATCTAAAAAAACTATCGCTAGATAGCAACTATGAGTTAAATGTAGCTGATTTATCTAAGCTATTTTTCATCACAAAAACACCTATGCAAGGCTCATTTATAGCTGATGGAGAGCTAAAACAAGATAGCGATCTTTTGGTTAGTATAAACTCAAAAAGCATAGGGGATTTAAAGGCAAAACTTCTAAATGATGATTTTGAAGCAAACATAACAAACCTAAAGGCCTCAAAGCTTCTATATACACTAAAAAAACCAGATATTTTAGAATCAGACTTAGAGGCTAAGTTAAAGTATAACTTAGTAAGTGCAAGTGGAGATGCTGATGTAAAACTAGCAAATGCTAAGTTTAACCAAAACCAAGTTTTTGATCAGTTAAAGGCTTTAGCAAACATAGACCTATATAAAGAGAGTCTTAATGGCAATGCAACAGCTAAGATAGATAAAAATCTAACACTAGCGACACTAGATTTACTCTCAAAAAATGCCTCTATAGTATCACCAAAAACCCTTTTAGATAGTGATAAAAATAGTATAGATTCTGATATTTTGCTAACTTATAAAAAAGATGAGATAAAAGCAAATCTAAAAGGTAGTGTAGAAAAACCAACCATAACGATAGATCTCGATGCCTTTTTAAAATCTCGTGCAGGGGAGAAACTGCTAAAAAAAGCAGATAAGCTTTTAGATAAACTCTTTAAATAGTAACAATACTTGGCGATGGCTCATAAAAGTAGTAGCCTTGACTCATGGTGACACCTAGCTCGTTAGCTAGGTTGTATATCTGCTCATTTGCTACAAACTCTGCTACTGTAGCTATGTTCATATTTTTAGCAAATCTAGATATATGTTTAACTAAAAGTTGTGAGTTTTTATCGTGCGGTAGGTTTTTTATAAGACTAGCATCTATCTTTAGTATATCTATATTTAGTTTTATAAGGTGTTCAAAGTTAGAGTAGCCACTTCCAAAATCATCTACCGCAAATCTACACCCTATCCTTTGACACTTCTCTATAAACTCAGCAACCTCTTTATAGTTCTCTATGCCATCGCTCTCTAGTATCTCAAAGACTATGAATCTTCCTATATTATCTTTTTCTATAGTGTTTAGCATATATTGGTTTAGAGTTGTGTCTAGTATATCGGTTGTTGAGAGATTTATACTTATAGAAACACCGTATGTTTTTATGTTTTTTACAACCTGATCAAAAACTATCCTAGTTAGTTCTAGTGAGAGTTTTGATTTTTTGGCAATATCTAAAAAGTGAAACGGCGAAACAACACTTCCATCCTCATCTATAAGCCTTATAAGTGCTTCATGCTTTGCTATCTCTTTGGTTTTATTTAGCACTAGTGGTTGGTAGTAGGTTGCTATGCGGTTGTTATCTATAGCACTTCTTAGTTTTTTGTACCATCTTATGTTCTCCTCTTGTTCGCTAGATATATCTTGAGTGAAAAGGTTAAAACTTTGTGAGTTTTGTTTCGCTTTTTTTAGAGCAACTAGTGCATGTTCTAGTAGTTTTTCGCTAGTGTGAGACATACCTATGGCTACTGTAAATATCACATCTATATCATCTAGCTTAAAAACCCTATCTTTTGTTTTTTGTATAAGAGTATGAAGAAGTGACTCAAATTTGATGCTATCGACTCCATCGCAAAGTAGTGCAAACTCATCGCTACCGAGTCTAAATACCTCTAGATTTTTATATCCATTTAGCTCATCTTTTAGCCAAGATGAGTAGGCTATAAGGGTTTTATCCCCTATCTCATTTCCATAAACTTCATTTATATCGGCAAATCTATCGATATTTAGTATCGCTAAACAAGCATACTCTTTTTTTGAGATAGCTTTTTGTAAAGAGTAGCGATTTGGTAGATTTGTCAAAGAGTCTATAGTTAGGGTTGTTTTTAGCTCTTGCTGTTTTTCATTTAGTGAGTTTATGGAGTTGCAAACTGCAAAGTCAAGATCTCTTAGCTCATGGATAAAATGGTTTTGTGGTTTTGGCTCTATCTCTTTAACTTGCTTAGCGATAGACTCAAGTGGCCCTAAAACCAAAAGCCTAACGATATATACGGCAAATATCATAACTATAGAGATGATAATAACCATAGAGATGCCATAATATAGTGCCGTGCGGGTAAAGCGATCAAATATATAATCCTCATCTAAATCTAGATAGAGAGTCGCATAGTGCTTTATGTTGTCTTTGTAGTAGGTAAAGCTACTTTTGTATCTAAATGCTTTTTTATCTTTTAGAAGTTTAGTTATCTCACCGATGGAGTGGTAATTTTCGCCTAGTAAAGTACCTATAAGCCTTTTTTGAGATGAGTAGCTTATGATTTTATCATCAAAAGATAGCGATAGGGTTTTTATGGCAGGATTTACAATGCTATTTTGCTCTAAAAGAGCTTGTATATTTTTAAGTCTATCATCAGAGAGTATCCCTCTTATATGCTCCTCAAGATGGTAGAGTGACTGGTTTGTCTCTTTTGCTAAAAAGCTTAGCATATTTGCTTTTTCTATCTTGTAGTTTAAAAAAAGTACTATAACTCCAAGTATAAAAAACATACTTATAGCTAGTAGATTAAACCTTGAGAGTCTCATCTTATAAGCCTAATAGTATTGATATTTTGGTGTTTTAGGTACTCTATCTCATCTTTTGCAGGTTTATCGTGTAGCCATTTTATAAGCTTTAGGGAGTTTAAAAACTCCTCATAGCTCTCACCCTCTAAGTATGGCTCTACAGTGTTATAAAACTCTTTTGGGTCATTTTTTAGTTGTGTTAGAGCTAGAGCAAAAAGCTCTTTTAATTTCTCTATGCTCTGTTTGTTCTCTAGATAGACCTCTTCGTTTATAAAGAGTGCATCTATAGCAAAAAAAGTTTTCAAATCTTTTGTGCTTACTATATTTTTAAAACCATTTTTATATAATGTACTCGCATATGGGTGGTATGAGATGGCTATTTGTGGGGTTTTAGTGTTTTTTAACATAGCTATCTCTCTTTGATCAGACTCTATAAGCTTAAACTCTAATGTTTCAAGATGATACTCTTTAACAAAAGCTTCAAAAAGGTTTCGATTTATAGAGCCTTGTTCTAGATAGACATCGATAGCATAGCCGTAGTCTCTTAGCTCATCTAGTGTGTAGTTTGATGTTATCACATCGGCTCCATCTGAGCGATCGACCAAAAAGATAGGGACTATGTCGTCTTTGTGTGTAAAGTTCAAAAGTTCATACTGTGTAGATAAAAAGCCTTGTGTAAAATCTCTCTCATAGAGTCTAACATTATCACTCAAATCACTAAGCCAGATAAACTCTATACCGCTACCCCTTAGCCAGTCTTTTTCATGGATATACGCCATAGGAGTGTAGCCTACCCATGGGTTTGTAGATATAAAAATCTTATGTTTTTGTTCCATCTTTTGGTACAACACAACTAAAAAAAAGCTTAGCGATAAAAAAGCTAAAAGTACTAACAATGCAACCTTTGCTCTTTTCACTCTACTACCTTAGTTTGTTTGAAAATATTATAATTTATTCATTCTTAATATCCTCTTGCATCTGCTAGAGTTAAGCATAATAAAATGTTATTTTGTTTTTTAGCTAGAGTATTTTTAGCTTCAAGTAGAGTTGAACCTGTTGTGATGATATCATCTACTAGTAGTATATCTTTATATTTTATATCTTTTAGCTCAAAATTTCGTGGATTTAGCAGTCTAAACTCCTTGCTTTTTCCACTATAATTTACACTATTTCTAGCTCTTAGTTTGCTATGGAGTGGTGAGATATATTTTGAGCTTAGAGCTTTGTTTAGTATGGCGGTGTGTGAGTAGCCACCGCTTAGTTTATCATCTATGGCGATGGAGTTTATAGTACTACTAAAGTTAAAGTTTTTGGCAAACTTATAAAATGAGTTTTGTGCTAAGATGGAGTAGATATAAAAACCAAGTGGGGTGTGTTTTGTGTGGAGTAGATCTTTTATCTCTTCGTACTTATAAAAGGAGATGACCTCTGTATGTTTATCTAGTTTTCGCTTGTAGATAGATGGGGTTAGATGGTTTTTTTGACACTCTAAGCAGATGTGCAAGTGTGATAACTTCTCGCACATCAAACATCGCATCAGCTCATCTTTAAAACAGACATAAAGGCCTCTTGCGGAAGCTGAACCTTACCAACTGCTTTCATCCTTTTTTTACCCTCTTTTTGTTTCTCTAAAAGTTTTCGTTTCCTTGTGATATCTCCGCCATAACACTTTGCGGTTACATTTTTACCCATCGACTTTACAGTTTCACGGGCTATAACACGGTTACCTATAGAGGCTTGAACGGCGACTTCAAAAAGTTGTCGTGGTATGATATCTTTCATATTTTTAACAAGAACTCTACCGCGACTCTCAGCAGAGCTTTGCGGAACTATAATACTAAGTGCATCTACAACTTCACCTGCTACTTTAACATCTAGCTTTACAAGTTCACCCTCTCTAAAACCTATCGGCTCATAATCAAAACTAGCATACCCTTTTGAGATAGACTTTAAGGTATCGTAAAACTCAACGACTATCTCATTTAGTGGGATTGAGTACTCAAGCATAACACGACTCTCATTTAGGTAGGTCATCTTATCTTGAACTCCTCGTTTGCCAACAAGTAAGTTTATGATGTTTCCTAAGTATTCGCTAGGTGTTATAACGGTAGCTTTTACATAAGGCTCCTCTATCCTCTCTATAGTACTAACCGATGGCAACTGTGATGGGTTTTGAACCTCTAACATCTCACCACTTGTTAGGTAAACATTGTAAACAACCGATGGAGCTGTTGCTATTAGGTCTATATTGAACTCTCTCTCTAGCCTCTCTTGAATAACCTCCATGTGGAGCATTCCCAAAAAACCAACCCTAAAACCAAACCCTAAAGCGACAGATGTTTCAGGCTCAAATGAGAGTGAAGAGTCGTTTAGTTTTAGTTTATTTAGAGCCTCTCTAAGCTCTTCAAACTTGTCGGTATCGATCGGGTAGAGTCCTGCAAAAACAAAAGCTTTAGCGGGTTCATAGTCCCCTACAGGCTCTTTTGTAGGGTTTTTTGCATCGGTTATGGTATCGCCTACATGTATAAGCCCTACCTCTTTTATGCCAAGAACTACTATGCCTATCTCACCACTTTTGATCGAGTCGGTTTTTTTGCGGTTTATGGGGTGTGGGTACATAAGATCAAGCACTTGATGGGTCTCATCGTTGCTCATAAGTTTAACTAGTTGAGATTTTTTGATCTCTCCATCAAAAACACGAACAAGTGCCAAAGCCCCAAGGTATGAATCAAACCAACTATCATAGATGATAGCTTTAGTAGGAGCGATAGGATCACCTTGCGGAGCGGGGATACGATCGACTATAGCATCTATAAGTTCACGGATACCAACACCTGTTTTAGCAGAGATAAGACAAGCCTCAGTAGCATCTATACCGATACTAGCCTCTATCTCCTCAGCTACTTTTAGTGGGTCTGCTGCTGGTAGGTCTATCTTGTTTATAACAGGGATAAGCTCAAGGTTATTCTCCATCGCTAGATAGACATTTGCTATAGTTTGAGCCTCAACACCTTGAGCCGCATCTACTATAAGCAAAGCCCCATCACTTGAAGCTAGAGATTTGCTAACCTCATAGCTAAAATCGACATGACCTGGAGTGTCGATAAGGTTTAGTATATAGTGTTTTCCATCTTTTACATAGTCTAGTCTAACACTTTGAGCTTTTATGGTGATACCTCGCTCTTGCTCTATGTCCATAGTATCCATCATCTGAGTACTCATCTCTCTAGAGCTAACCGCTCCACACTCTTGGATGATACGATCGGCTAAAGTACTTTTACCGTGATCTATGTGGGCGATTATGGAGAAGTTTCTAATATTGTCCAATTTATCCCTCTTAAGCAAACAGTGTATTTATGCTCTCATGGTGATAGACTCTTCTAATCACCTCAGCAAATAGCGGAGCAACAGATAAAACAACGATTTTATCACTCTCTTTAGAGTCTAGTGTGTTTGTAACTATTAGCTCATCTAGTTCACCATTTTGTATATTTTCATATGCTTTGCCACTTAAAACCGCATGTGTAGCACAAGCTATAACAGATGTTGCACCTTTGTTTTTAAGGGCTGTTGCGGCTTTTACCATAGTCCCTGCGGTATCGACCATATCATCAACCATAATGATATCTTTACCATCAACTTCACCTATGATATTCATAACTTCACTCTCATTTGCTCTCTCTCGTCTCTTATCGACTATAACCATATCAAGTCCTAGTCTTTTAGCAAAGTATCTAGCTCTAGCAACTCCACCGATATCGGGTGATGCGACTATCGGGTTTTTGAGATTTTTACTTTTTATGTAGTTCTCAAACGCTATAGAGCCATAAAGGTTATCAACTGGAATGTTAAAAAAGCCTTGAATCTGCCCAGCATGAAGATCTATGGTTATAACTCTATCTATCCCCGCCGCTTCGTACATATCTGAGACTAATCGTGCAGTTATAGGGACTCTAGGGGCTGCTTTTCTATCTTGTCTTGCATAACCAAAGTATGGTATAACCGCTGTTATACTAGTAGCAGATGAGCGACGGAGTGCATCGGTCATGATAAGTAGTTCCATAATATTATCGTTTGATGGAGCCCCAGTTGATTGGACTATAAAGACATCTTTTCCTCTTACACTCTCAGAGATTTGTACTGAAATCTCACCATCACTAAACTTTTTAATATCTGCTTTTGCTAAAGGGGTGTCTAGTATCTTACATATCTCTTTTGCAAACTCAACACTAGCACTTCCAGCAAAAATCTTATAGCCTCGCATAGATAAACCTTGTTTTTTAAATGTAATGAAATTCTACTCAAAGAGTTCTAAGATATTGTTTAGGTTTTTACTAAAATAGTACTCATTCGACTATAAACTCAGCCATAACGGGTAGATGATCAGAATAACCCTCACCTTTGTGTTTTTGTATTTTGCCCCAAACCATCTCCCATCTTTTTATATATTTTGGGTTTTTAAAAAGGTAGGGCAAAGATAGATTTTTCATAGAGTCATCTTTATAGTAGAGCCCTTTTTTAACCAAAAGCGGCTGTGAGATTATGATGTTATCTAGTGCCTCTTTTGTACCTTTATATATATAACTATAGCGATCGGCTTCGTATCTATCGTACCATAAGTTGTAGAGTTCACCGCGACTTAGCTTAGCATTTTTGACTTTGGCATCTTGCTTTTTAGTGTTTAGTATATGGTTTATCCCTGTTTTACCATAGGTGTTATTTAGTCGCCTCTCTTTTTTAAAGGTAAACTCTTCGTTGTAGTTTGAGTTAAAATCCCCTAAAAGAACTATGTTTTTATCTAGTCCTATCTCTTCTACCCTTTTTCTAAGGGCTTTGGCACTCACTATACGGCTACTTTCTGGGTGTGTTTTTGAACTCCAGTGGTTGGCAAATATATATAGATCGTGATTGTTTATCTTAAACTTTGCCTCTAGTATATTGCGGTATGAAAAAGATGATGTTACAAAAACCTCTTTTGTATAGGTGAAGGGAAATTTACTTAACATCGCTACTTTTATAGTTGTATTTTTCCTATCGACGATCTTATAGTACTCATAGTAAAGCCCCATCTGCTTAAGAGTAAAACGCAAATCTTTTAATGCACTAAGTGATTCTACCTCAACTAAAGCTATGATATGGGCATCTACATCTTTGATAACTTTTGCTAGATTTTTAAGCTTTTTTTTGTAGTTTGTTTGGTTCCAAAGCGATGGCCCATTTGGGATATACTCTTTATACTCATAGCCATCGTGCTTAAGGTCAAATAGATTTTCGACATTGTAAGTCGCTATCTTGATAGTTTGTGAAGCTACAAGGGTGTTTATGAGTAGTAGCATACTTATGAGTAGCTTCAAGCACTTATACCATTTAGTCTTAGTAGATTTTTAGGCTCAACCTCTCTACCCATAAGGGTTTTAAAGAGTTCGCCCATACTTTTGCTTCCGCCACCTTTTAGTACTATGTTGTGGTATCTTTTAGCTAGATTTGAGTTAAAAACACCCTCATCTAAAACACCAAAAAAAGCATCAGCACTTAGCACTTCAGCCCATTTATAGCTATAGTATCCAGCGGCATAACCACCTGCAAATATATGTGCAAACCCATTTTGAAACTTGTTATAACTCGGTGGTTTTATAAGTGCGGTTTTTTCTCTCAAGCTATCTAGTAGCCCTTGAACTTCATCGCCACTATGTAGTTTTGAGTGGAGTAAAAAGTCAAACAGACTAAACTCAAGCTGTCTTAGCATACCAAGAGCCGATAGAAAATTTTTGGCACGATTTAGCCTTGCTATCATCTCACCATTTAGAGTTTCGCCTGTTTTATAGTGTTTGGCAAATAGTTTTAAAACATCTGCCTCATAGGCAAAGTTCTCTAAAAACTGCGATGGGAACTCAACCGCATCCCACTCAACACCATTTACCCCGCTAACTTCACTCTCACTAACCTCACTTAGTACATGGTGGAGTGCATGACCTAGTTCGTGAAAAAGTGTTACTACATCATCGTGTCTTAAAAGAGATGGATTATCTTTGCTTGATGGGGCAAAGTTACACACTACAACCGCCGATGCTAAGTGGGTTTTGCCATCTTTATCTATGTGGTGTGAGCTAAAATCATTCATCCAAGCTCCACCTCTTTTACCTTTTCTTGCCTCAAGATCAAAGTATAATCTTGCACTTTTTTTACCATCAACTAGCACATCATAACTAAAAGCTTTAGCATCCCAAAGTGGCTCATCTACACTTTTAAACTCTATGCCAAATAGTTTTTCTAAAAACCCTAAAGTCCCTTTTAGCACACTATCTTGCTCAAAATATACTCTATACTCCTCTTCGTCTATATCATACATCTTCTTTTTAAGTAGTTCGCTATAAAAGGCACTATCGTAACTCTCAAGCTTAACTTCACTTAGTTTTTGTAGCTCATCTAGCTCTTTTTTGGCTTGATTTTGACTATCTTTTAGAAGTTTTTCTAAAAAATCAATAACAGATTTCTCATCTTTTGCCATCTTTGTAGCTAGTGAAAAAGATGAGTAGTTTTTATACCCTAAGAGTTTGCTCATCTCATCTCTAAGGGCTAAAAGCTCATCGATGATAAGGCTATTTTGTGGAGCTCTAGTCACATAGGCTCTATATAGCTCTTCGCGGATTTTTCTGTTTTTACCATATGTCATATAGGCTACAAATGATGGTTGTTGCAGGGTAAATTTGTACTTAGTTACTCCATCTTCACTAAACCTAGCAGCTGCTAAATCGCTTTTACTTAGTCCATCTACATCAGCCTCATCTACAACTAGTTCGTACTCATTTGTAGCATCTAGCAGATTTTGTGAAAAGTCATTTGTTAGGGTTGTTTTTCTAAGGTTGATTGATTCTAGTTTCTGTTTTGTAGCATCATCAAGATGGGCACCACTTAGTTCAAAATTTAAGATATTTAACTCTAAAACTCTCTTTTGTGCATCGCTTAAACCCTTTTGTTTTTGTATATCTTTAAAGGCATTATAAAGCTCTATATTTTGTGAGATTTTAGTCTCATATTCGCTTAAGAGCGGAAGTGCTTGTGAGTATATCTCTTGAGTTTTAGGGGTATTATTTACTGAGTTTATATGCGATAGTGGGGTGAAAAAACTACTAAGATTTGTCTCAAGGCTCTCTAGCTCTTTTACAAAGTTTTGATAAGTTTTGCTTTTGAGTTTTATAAGCTCATCTATGCTTTGGTTGTTTTGTTTTAGAAGGGTTTTTAGCTCATCTATAAAAGTATCTAGATTTAGGTTAAAGTTTAAAAAGTTATCCACGATTTTTCCTATTTTTTTACAATTATATCTACTCTATCTAAATAAAATGTTTTTATAATATAATGTGATATAATATTTTTCCATAATGTGATTTTTAAGGGGGAGTTTGTGGGTAGTGCCAAAAAAATCAAACAATTTTACCTATTTATCACTATCTTAGCTATACCTCTTATAGGTGCTATGGTTATTTTTTCACTACTTTACATAAACACTAAAAAAGATCTAGAACTAACTACTCATCAGCTAAAAGGGCTAGATATCATCCTTGATATCCAAAAAAGTATCCATCTAGCACAAAAGATTAGAGGGTTAAGTCTTATAGCAAATATAGATGAGCCAAATAGTAAAAAACTGAGTCAATTTGAGAGTAAATTTACACAAAACAATATAAAAATATCTAAAAAACTAAACGCTATAAAAAAAGAAGATAAGCTAAAAACAGAAATGATAGAGTTTGTAGATGGGCTTATAAAGAGCGATATTTACAAGCTAAAAAGAGATGATATAACCAAGATTATAGAGAGATTTTTAAGTTATGAGCTTTTGATTTCTCACCATTGTGAGCTTATACTTGAGTCTGATAGTAGTAGGTATTTGTTGGTTGAAAATGCACTGCTAATACTCCCAAAACTAGTTGAACTCAATGCTCAGCTTAGAGCCATGGTGATAGATGGTATTCCATCAGATGAGCAACTCCATATACTCACAAGCAAGATTGATGATCTTTTTAAAAAGTTTGTATTTAACTGCGATATGTTAAAAAGAGATGAGGAGTTTTTTAAGATAGAGGAGGTTTGCATCGATGTGTCGCAAACCCAAAAAGAGATAGTAGATTTTATAAATCAAGGTAGCTTAAATAACTCAAATGAGATTTTTAACAGAGCTACAGACTATATCGACTCTATGATAGAGGCAAATGGTAAAACTTTGAGTATTTTAAGGTATGAGCTAGAGCAAAAACGGGGAAGTGTGACTCGCACTATTATATATATTGTGATTTTTGGGGTGTTGGCTATCATCTTCATATCTGTAGTAAATAGGATTTTTTACCTAACCAACAAAAACTACATAGATAAGATAAAAAGCCTAACCATAACAGACTCGCTAACTTCACTCTACAATAGACGGTTTTTTGATGAGACTAGTCAAAAGTATCTAGATCTATATAGGCGACTAGGGCTTTGTGTGAATTTTATAATGCTAGATATCGACTTTTTTAAACAATACAACGACACCTACGGTCATCAAAAAGGTGATGAGGCTCTAGTGAGTGTTGCTAAGGTTCTAAAAGATCATGCAAAAAGGTCAAGTGACAAAGCATTTAGGCTAGGTGGTGAAGAGTTTGGAGTACTTTTTATATCTAAAGATAAAGAAGATGCAAAGATGTTTGCTGAACATCTAAGAGCTGAGGTGGAGGCTCTTAAGATAGAACATAAGCAAAGCGATGTGAGTAGATACTTAAGCATATCTATCGGTTTAGTATCTTTAGATAGGAGCACAGCTAACAAGGCTGATCTATATAAACAGGCCGATACGGCACTCTATGAGGCTAAAAATAGCGGGAGAAATAGGGTGGTTAGTTTATAGCTCTTCTAAGTGAGCTAGGAGATTTATTGGATAATTTTTTATTTTATATAGATAATCCAAAAAATACAGATTTAGTATCTAAAATAATAGTGATTTTTAAAAAAGTTCTATTTGATTAATCTTTGAAATAAGATATCTTCTAGGTTTCTACTTGTATCTGCTACCAATAAAATATAGACTCTTTTATCTTCTATTTTAAATATAATCCGCCATCTTTTGTAGATAATTTCTCTATATTTTAAAATTCCTATTTGTTGAAGCTCTAAAACAACTCTTTTTCTTTGTGGAAAATAGTGTAGCTCTTCACACTCTTTTTTTATATCAAAAAAAATCTTTTTAGCAGTAGGTATGCTATCTAGCTTTATATACTCAATAATAGTCTTTAAATCATCAGTGGCATTTTCTGTCCAAAAGACTTCAAACTTTTTCATCTCTACTCAAATAGTTTTTTTTCTAAGTTTAAAAATACCTCTTTTTGGCTGATTATATTTTTATTTTCTATATCATTTTCACTTTGAATAAGGAGTTTTAGAAGATTTATAGAGTTTTGCATATTTTCATAACTCTTTATATCTTGAATTACAGCTTTTGCTTCACCATTTTGAGTTATGATTATCGCTCTTTTGGTCTCATTTGCTTCATTTATAACCTCTGCCGTTTTTGATTTTAGGTAAGAGATCGGTTTTATATCGCTACTTAGATTCATTTTAACCCCTAGGTCGTTTTGGGTATTGTACCAAATTTAGTCTTTATTTGGTTTAACTATCCACCCGCCACCTAAAAGCTTTGAATCATCGTAAAATACTCCCGCTTGGGCTATAGCGACCCCAAAAACAGCTTCACTTAGCTCTACAAAGGCAAGATCACCCTTTATGCTAACTTTACAATCTATAGGTTTTGTTCTATAGCGAAGTTTTACTTTGCACTCAAACTCTTTTTCATCTATAAACATATTTAAGTTCTCTAGCACCACACTTCTACAAGCTAGATCCTCTTTTTTACCGACCACTATGCGGTTTGTTTTGGCATCTATACTTAACACATAGTGAGGCTCATGAGCCCCATGAACACTAAATCCTCGCCTTTTTCCTATGGTGTAGTGCATATAGCCTTTATGTTCACCCACGATATTGCCATTTTTATCTAGCACTTCGCCCACCGTATCTACATCTATATGCTCTTTTAAAACATCGGTATATGTGGTTTGCACAAAACATATCTCGCTAGACTCTCTTTGTTTTGAAAAGGATTCTAGCTCTAGTATAGATGAGGCTAACTCCTTTACTTCGCTCTTTTTCTTAGTCGCTAGTGGGAAGATGAGCCTAGGTAAAACAGCCTTATTTATGTAAAATAAAAAGTAGCTCTGATCTTTTGTGTCATCTTTAGCTTCATATAAAAACTCACCATCACACTTTATATAATGCCCCGTTGCTATAAAATAAGCCCCTATGCTATCGGCAAAGCTTACCATCTCGCCAAATTTTAGGTTACGGTTACATAAAGCACATGGATTTGGGGTTTCACCCTTTGCATAGGTCGCTATAAATGGTTTGAAAACCTCTCTATCAAACCTCTCTTCGGCATTGTGGATATGGAGTTTCATCCCTACAAAATCGGCAGCTTTTTTTGCTTTTTCTATGTTTTGCCTATGGTACTCATCGTTTTTATGTAGCACCATATAGACACCCTCAACATCATACCCTTGTTGTTTTAGTAGATATGCACTCATAGTAGAATCGACCCCACCGCTCATCCCTACTAAAACTTTTTTATTTTGCACTATTTTTTCTTCTTTTTAGGTTTAAAACTCTTTAACATTTTTCCATACTCTGTGTTTTGAAGCTCATTTACTTCTAAGAGTTTTATCTGCTCTTTTATGGAGCGTTTTATCTCTTTTGTTATAAGATCTAGATCATCGCTTAGGTGGATTAACTCCAAATCTTCTTTGTTTATCATACCACTTGCTAGAAGTTTTTGCTCTAAAAACTCTATAAGTGGTTTGTAAAACTCAACTCCATAAACAAAGAGTTTTACCCCACAAGCTTTTTTTGTTTGTATAAGTGTTAGTGCCTCAAAAAGCTCATCTAGAGTGCCAAATCCACCTGGAAAAATCACATAGGCGATAGAGTATTTTACAAGCATAACTTTTCGTGAAAAAAAGTAGTCAAACTCTAAGCTTGTAGTTGTGTAGGGGTTTATCTTTTGCTCAAATGGTAGGTCTATATTTAGCCCGATAGACTCAACTCCGCCAACATCACAAGCCCCTTTGTTTGCCGCTTCCATGATACCAGGTCCACCACCTGTGATGATGTTAAAGCCATCTTTAGCTAACATACTCGATAGTTCAACTGTTTTTTGGTAGTAAAAATCATCACTTTGAGTTCTAGCACTACCAAATATAGTCACAGATGGCCCTAGTTCACCTAGCTCATCAAACCCTTTTACAAAATCTGAGAGTATCTTAAAAACACTCCAAATATCAGCCGATTTTAAATCTTTTACATACTTTTTAGTTAAGTCGTCTCTATGTTTTTTCTTTGCCATTATAGTTTTAGTTTATTTATCCTCTCAAGTCTTGTACCTATAGTGGTTATCTGAACCCCAAAGTTACCATCTACTATCACAACTTCACCCTCTGCTATGACCTTATCATCTACTAGTATCTCAAGTGGATCATTTGCTAGTTGATTTAGCTCTACAACCGAACCTATATCCATACTAAGAACATCTTTTAGGAGCATCTTTTTTTTACCGATACGAACTTTGACAGGGAGTTTTACATCTAGTATGAGTGAGATGTTGTTCATCTCCTCAGAGCTTAGTGAAGCTTGAGATTTGCTATGCTCATCTAAAGAGGCACTCTCTGCTAAGTTTTGTGTGTTTTGGTTTTTAAAGAGTAGGTTTTGCATCTCTTTGTCTAAGATAAGCATAAGGGTAAAGTCCCTTGAAGCTAAGTGAAAACCGTAGGTGTACATCTTCCCATAGCCCTCAAGCGAAACCTCGGCACTCTCATCTACTATCTCTATATCAGATATGTTAAAAGATAGTGCAGGTAGCTCTTTTTGAGCCGCTAGATTGTTAGAGATAGAACCAAATATATTTGAGCTTATCTCTTTTATGGCATCTAAATCGTCTTCATTTACATCACTTCTAGTGCTATCCTCTTCACCTAACATCATATCAGATAAAAAAGCTACAAGTTCAGGTGTAAAACCCAACATAAATGAGCTATTGCCATACTCTTTTGTATCTACTTTTACTAAAACCATCGGGGAGATGATAGTAGAAGTTATATTTAAATCTTGCTCATCTTTTATGTTTAGTGAAGGTGCTTCACCTATTAGGGCCTCTATGGTGCCTACAGTTTCGTTTTCAAAAAGTTTTATAAAAGCACTCATCTACTCATCCTCATTTGTTTCTTCTTCTATAATCTCTTTAACTCCAGAGATTTTTGCTCTTCTAATCGACTCAAAGTTCTCTAAAGCCCGTTTAACAGCATCTTTTTCGGTATCGATAAAGTCTGTAATCAAAACAGATTTTCTAAATCTCCTAAGCCCCATTTTACCTATAAATCTCTCTTTTCCATCGACACACAAAGAGACGATATCATCAGCTGGATTTCTAAGTCTTATGGTATCACCTTTTTTAAGCTCAAGTATCTCTCTTAGGCTTAGTTGAGTTTTACCTAAAATCGCATCTATACCAACTTTAGCCCCACCT
>JBAYYR010000013.1:0-18565 GCA_041672945.1 Sulfurimonas sp.
CATAGAGTCGATGCTGATGATATGAGAAGATTTGAGAGTGAGTACGATGCCATAATGGTAGCAACTGGCACTAGAATCTCTAAAAAAGTCTATTGTGAGAACGAAAGAGCTGAGATAAAAGGTTACTGGGGTGCGATAGATTTTTTAGATAAAGTAAATTTATATGAGAAGTACGGCATTAAAATAACCAAAGAAGATCAAGAGAAAAACCTTTTAACAACCGATTATGTTGATCTAGAGGGTAAAACAGTTGTTTGTGTAGGTGGTGGTTTTACCTCTATGGACGTTGTTAGGTGTGCTATTAGAGCTAAGGCTAAAAAGGTATATATGATATACCGTAGAGATGAGGCTACTATCATTAAAAATACTACCTATGAGGAGTATCACGAGGCTGTAGAAGAGGGAGTTGAGTTTTTATTTCACTCAGCAGTTGCACAGATGAATGATGAAAATGATGTACTAAAATCCCTTATAATCGATAAGTTTGAACTAGTACCAGATCCAAATGGCGGTAGAGCTCAACTAGTAAAAGTAGAGGGGGCTTCTTATGAGATAGAGGCCGATTATCTTATACCAGCGGTTAGTCAATCGGCAGACCTTAAGCTACTTCCACCAGAATGGGAGATAGAGATGACCTCATGGGCTACTATAAAAACAAACGGTAAAGACTATATGACATCTAGAAAAGGTATATTTGCAGCGGGTGATTGTGAGTATGGACCTATGACTATAGTAAATGCAGTTGGTCAAGCAAAAAGGGTAGCTTCTGTTATGAGTCGCTATGTCTTAAGTGGTGAAGTTAGTTTAAGTGATGATGAGATTATGGAAGATCATCTTAGAAAACTAAAAGTCTATGATAAAAAAGAGAAGATTACAGGGTGGCTTCAAGGTTTACCGCGAGAGGTAGCTGAGGTTTTAAGTGTCCCTGATAGGATAGATAACAACAAAGAGGTAAATCTAGGGCTTACTCAAGAGGAGGCTCATAGTGAGGCAGAGAGGTGTATGCGGTGTTACTATATAGCGATGGTACATGCTTAGGAGTTCAAATATGAAAAAAGAGATCCACTTTAATATTGATGGCATTGAGGTAGTAGCACAAAAGGGTGAGACTATACTTCAAGTCGCTAGAAAAAATGGTATATATATACCAACTATGTGCTATATCTCTAAAACTTCTCCTTGTGCATCGTGTCGTATGTGTATAGTTGAGGTTGAGGGGCAAGATGATTATGTGCTTAGTTGTAACACTAACCCTGTTGAGGGTATAAAAGTTATCACTTCAACACAAGAGCTAAATCACGAGCGAACAAATATCATGAAGCTTTATGATGTAAATCACCCTTTAGAGTGTGGTGTTTGTGATAAATCGGGCGAATGTGATTTGCAAAATAAGACTTTAGAGTTTAATGTCGCTAGACAAGATTTTGGAGCAATAGATAGATATAGACCGCTTAAAGAGTGGGGACTTATAAACTATGAGCCATCGCTTTGCATACTTTGTGAAAAGTGTGTCCATGTCTGTAACGAAGTGATAGGCGATGATGCTATAGAGGTTCAGTTTGGTGGATACAAATCTACTATTATTCCAAAAGGTAGCGAGGTTCTTGATTGTACTTTTTGTGGAGAGTGTATAGCGGTTTGTCCTGTTGGAGCACTCACTAGCTCAGGGTTTAGATACAAAGCAAATGCTTGGGAGCTAAGCAGAGTTCCTGCTACTTGTGCGCACTGCTCGGCGGGGTGTTCTCTTGAGTATGAAGTTAGACATGAGAGTATAAATGGCGATAAAAAAATCTTCAGAGTAAAAAATAACTTTGAGTTTACAAATCTTTGCGGTGCAGGTAGATTTGGGTATGACTTTGAAAATAGAATGGCTAGTGATGAGAAGGCATTTGAAGATGCACTAAAAGCTCTAAGGAGTGCAAAAGCTATAAGATTTTCATCGATGATAACAAACGAAGAGGCGCTAATCTTACAAAAACTAAAAGATAAACTAGGTATAAAACTCTTCAACGAAGATGCAAGAGAGTTTGCTGAGTTTATGGACTCTTTTAGCTCTATAAGTGGTAAAAAACACTATAGTGCAAACCTTGATGATATAAGAAAATCTGATGCAGTAGTTTTAGTTGGAAGCAGAATAGCAACTGATAACCCGGGGGTTAGGTATGCAATGACTGTCGCATCAAAAAGTAAAGGTGCTAAAATACTCTATGCTCATCCACTAGAAGATACTTTGATGCAAAATGTTGTAACTCAGTTTATGAAGTATGAGGTTGGTAGTGAAGAGGGTGTTTTGGCACTTTTAGCCTACAATCTTCTAAAAGATAAAAATCTTGAGAGTTCATACAGAGCATTTTTAGATGATCTTGATCTAGGTTATCTGTATGCAGAGACAAACCTCGGTGAAGAGGAGTTTGCTAAGATGTTAAAATCTTTTAGTAGAGCAAAAGCAAAAACTCTTATAGTAGGAAATGACCTTATTTCGCACAAAAGAGCTAAAAATATAGCAAAACTAGCGGCACTTATAGAAAAGTATAGCGACTTTAAAGTCTTAGTAGTTGCAAAAGATGTAAACACTCTTGGTGTTAGCCTTATAAACTCTTTAGATAAAGATGAGCCTATAGACGAGGTTGTAGGGTATAACGCTAAAGGTGATTTTGTTATCTCAAGTGATGGAAATGGAGATTTGAGCACTCCAGCACTAAATCAACAAGAGGGGACATTTGTCTCACTAGATAAAAAAGTACTCCCTACAAATGTTGCACTAGCATTTGATGGATACACACTAAATGATCTAGCAAATAGCTTAGGCATTGAGAGTGAATATACCATAGATTACACTTCAAAACTTCCACAAAGTGGAGGCTTTAGGGAGGTTGAGTTTGATGAACTTGAGAACTTTATGGGTTCACTAGGGGAGGACATCAGAGGGTATGAGCTAGATGAGGTTAGTTGTGAAACTAAGACTGACTTAGAGGAAGTGGAAGATTTAGATGAGTACAACGGCACCATCATCTACCATGTAAATCCAGTACTACAGTTTAATAGCTACACAAACAAAACAGAGCAGTTACCAAAAGATGAGTACCTAAGGGGATCGGCTCAGTTTGGAGTCGCTGCTAAGATAAGTGATGGGGATTTGGTAGATATAGAGTTCTCATCACACAAAATCCAAAGAGTTTTCAAGCTAGATAGCGAACTAAAGGGGACTATAGCATTAAACCCACTATATGATTTAGATATAGAACTTAGTGGCTATAGATTTGAAAAATCAAGAATCAAGAGAGTTGTAAATGAGTAAGATTACGATAAATATTGATGGCAAAGAGATAGTCACACAAGAGGGGGAGTATATCTTAAATGCCGCTAGGGCAAATGATATATTTATCCCAGCTATCTGCTACTTAAGTAGATGTAGCCCTACACTAGCTTGTAGATTATGTTTAGTTGAGGTAGATGGTAAACAAGCTTATGCTTGTAATGCAAAATCAAAAGATGGTATGAATATAACCATAGATACACCAAATATATTAGCAGAGCGAAGAGCTATTATGGAGGTTTATGATGTAAACCATCCACTAGAGTGTGGTGTATGCGATCAATCGGGTGAGTGTGAACTTCAAAACTATACACTACTTATGGATGTAGATGAGCAACACTATGCTATAAAAGATGTAGATAGAAGCGACAAAGATTGGGGTGAAATTCACTACAATGCAGGGCTTTGTATAGTTTGTGAGAGATGTGTTACAGTTTGTAAAGATATGATAGGTGATAGTGCATTAAAGACTATCCCAAGAGGCGCAGATGCCATAGATGCTGAGTTTAAAGAGTCTATGCCAAAAGATGCCTATGCTATGTGGAATAAACTAAACAAATCTCTTATAGGTATCAGCGATGGAGCTGAAAAACTAGACTGTACAGGGTGCGGTGAATGTGCTGCTGTTTGTCCTGTTGGAGCACTTGTTGATACCCATTTTATATATAAAGCAAATGCATGGGAGCTAGAGAGAGTCCCTGCTACTTGTGGGCATTGTAGTGCGGGTTGTCATCTATACTATGAGACAAAACACACTAGCATAGACAACACAGAACCTAAGATATATAGAGTCTCAAATGAGTGGAACTATGTATCGCTTTGTGGGGCAGGAAGGTATGGGTTTGATTATCAAAATAGAGTTGAATCTAAAGATGAGGTAGCATTTGCTAAAGCGATAGAGGCATTTAAAAAGGCCGATACTATAAGCTTTACATCGATGATAACAAACGAAGAGGCATTAATCTTACAAAAACTAAAAGAGAAGTTTGGCTATAAGCTTATAAACGATGAGGCAAAAGCATTTAGAGAGTTTTTAGATAACTATAGTGAGATTAGTGGAAAAAGACTATATGGTTATGATATAACCAAAACTCATAATGCAAACTTTGTTATAAGTGTAGGTTCAGCCCTAAAAACCGATAACCCAATAGCTAGATATGCACTAAATAACTCTATGAGTGTAAATAAAGGAGCAGGGTTATATTTTCACCCTGTAAAAGACCCTATTATCGATGGTATGGGCAAGTCTATCATGAGTATAAACCATAAACCACTTCAAGAAGAGGCGGTTTTATACCTAATCCTTGATCTTTTTGGTGGTGATGATGTGCCTAGTGATATCAAAGAGTATCTAGCAGGTTTTCACTCTACAAAAACTATAACTGTTGAGGAGACTATCCAAGAAGAGGTAGTTGAAATGGTTAAGGTTATGAAAAAAGACGAAGAGAGTGGTGAAGAGATAGAGGTTATGGAGGAGCAGAAGAAAAAAGTTCCTAAAAAAATCTCTAAGGAGGTAGAGGTAGATGATAATGCCCTACTTAAGCTAGTTGGTGCAGATGATGATTTTATGGAAAAACTTGAGAAAAATCTAGCTAAAAAAGATAGTTTTGTACTTATGGCGGGGGCTGATCTTTACACCCATCCAAATGCTAAAAATATAGCAAGGCTACTAGCTATTATAGAAAAATATACAAAGCTTGAGCTTGTTATGATACCAACTGTAACAAATACTCTAGGGGTTAGCCTTATAAATGAGCTAGATAGTAAGGCGGGAAGCTACACTATAGGCTATAACACAAAAGGTGATTTTACCCTAAGTGCTTTAGGTGATGGTGATCTTGATATGCCAGCACTAAACCAACAAGAGGGGACTCTTACTAGCATAAATAAACGAGTAAATCCGACAAATCAAGCTATATTTTATAACGGCTACACACTAAATGATATAGCAAATGCTCTAGGCTTAAACTCTAGTCTAACTGTATCTTATACAAAAGAGTTACCACTTAAAGCAGGATTTAAACAAGTAGATTTTGATGAGCTATCTATAGAGTTTGACAACGATGGAAGCGATCAAAGAGGGTATCTACTTGAGAATTTTGATATGCAAGTTGGTAGCGATGAGAGTGTTGCTAAGTTTGAAGATACCCCTATGGACGGGCAGATAATCTACTTAGCAAATCCAACAAGACAGTTCTCAAGCTTTACTCACAAATCAAGCAACCTTGATGAAGCGAGTGGGGTATATATGAGTGAGGAGATGCTTAGCCGTGGTGAATTTAGCGAAGGGGATAGAGTGGTGGTTAGATGTGGCGATGCTTTTGTTGAGGCAAATATAGTAAGTGATAACAAAATAGGGGGAGATATAGTACTTCTTCCTACTTTTGATGCAAGTTTAAATTCAAGCTCACTCTTTAGCGGTTACCGCTTTAGTGAAGCTACTATAGAGAGGGTGTAAGATGTTGATTCCTTATTTGATAGAGACGGTAGTCAAGATAACAGTTATAATGTTGGTGTTTTCAGCACTAGCAGGTTTTGGAACATACTTTGAGAGAAAAGTCCTTGCTTTTATGCAACGCCGTTTAGGGCCTATGTATGTAGGACCATATGGACTTTTACAGATAGCAGCCGATGGTATAAAACTCTTTACAAAAGAGGATATTGTACCAACAGGTGTTGTCTCTAGAATCTTTAAAATAGCACCTGTTATAACCGCTGCGACCGCTTTTATGGCTGCTGCTGCTATACCGTTTTTGCCACCATTTGAGCTATTTGGCTATGAGGTTCACCCAATAGTAGCAGATATAAACATAGGATTATTATATATCTTAGGTATTATGGGTGTGGGGCTTTATGGACCACTTTTAGGTGGTATGGCTTCGGCAAATAAGTATTCGCTTATCTCTGCTGCTAGGGGTGCTGCTGTATTTATCTCTTATGAGGTTATAACAGGACTATCTATCCTTGCACCTATTATGATTGTTGGTTCACTTTCGCTTGTAGATTTTAATGACTATCAAGCGGGTGGGATAACTAGCTGGATTATGTGGAAACAACCTTTAGCTTTTATACTTTTTTGGATAGCTGCTTTTGCTGAAACTGGTAGAACACCTTTTCACTTAGTGGCAAATGACCACGAGATTATCGATGGTTTTGGTACTGAGTACTCTGGTATGAGATGGGGTCTGTTTTTCATAGGTGAGTATGCAAATATGTTCTTTATATCGTTTGTAATGGCACTTGTATTTGTTGGTGGATATGGAGACGGGACACTTCTTGGAGCTTTAGGACTGCTTTTAAAAGTTGCATTTTTCTTCTTCTTTTTCCTTTGGACTAGAGCGGCTTGGCCAGATGTAAGACCAGATCAACTTATGTGGCTTTGTTGGAAAGTTTTAATGCCATTAGCGGTGATAAACATAGTTATCACGGGCATTGTAATGATGTAGAGGGGAGGGTTAGATGCAAAATATAGAGAAACAATTTAGTAGTAGAGATATAGCTGAGATGCCAAATGGCTACTACATGGTGGATATAGAGGATTACCCTACCACCCCGTGGGGTAAGTTTAAAAGGGCTACAAAAAGAGCTATAAGAGGTGAGCTTTTTGTCGGTCTTTGGGTAGTATTTAGAGAGATGATAAGGTTTGATATACACACTGTTAAGTATCCAGAAGAGAAGATGCCTATAGGTCCTAGATATCGTGCTGTTCATGAGATGAAGCGACTTTGGGAGTCTGACACTGAAAGATGTATTGGTTGTGGACTTTGTGAGAAGATTTGTATCTCAAACTGTATCCGCATAGATACTAAGCTAGATGAGGATAACCGCAAAGAGGTAACCGAATATAGTATCAACTTAGGTAGATGTATATTTTGTGGGTATTGTGCTGAAGTGTGTCCTGAACTTGCCATAGTTCATGGTGGTGAGTATGAAAATGCAAGTGATCAGAGAGAGCATTTTGTATTGTTTGATGATATGCTAACACCGATGGATACTATGAGAGCAAAAGCACAAAAAGAGTTTGAGGGCTTTGGGGCTATCACACCACATGAGGATGAGCGTGTTAAAAAGACACCTCTGGCATATTAAGGAGAAGAGATGTTTGAAACAATCGCATTTTATCTATTTGCTTTTTTAACAATAATAATGTTTTATATAGCAGTTAGTACAACACAAGCACTATATGCACTTAGTGCCTTAGCAGCTGGTATGATTTTGATATCGGCATTTTTCTTTATACTTGGGGCTGACTTTTTAGGAGCAGTTCAGATAGTAGTATATTCGGGGGCGGTTATGGCTCTTTATGCTTTTGGTATGATGTTTTTTGATACCACAAGAGATGTTAAAGAGAAGCAAGGCAACAGATATATTATCGTGGGGCTTAGCTCTATAGCGGCAGTTTTAGTTGTACTTATCTTTAGTGCGCCTATTATCTCTGAAAATATGGTCGCAAATGCCCCAATGGTCGAGGGAGCTGGAAATATACAACAAGTTGGTATGGTTTTATTTACTAAGTATCTTGTAGTTTTTGAATTAGCAGCAGTTATGCTTTTGGTTGCTATGGTAGCAGGTATTGTTCTAGCAGGTAAAAAGATGGATCTATCTCTAACTCTTATGGAAGAGGGTGAAATTTTGCTATTTAAAGAGGAGCAAAAAGACAAAGGAGTTAGATTATGATAGGTCTTAGTCACTACCTTGTGCTTAGTGTTATACTTTTTAGTATAGGGCTATATGGGGTTATTAGAAGAAAAAACCTTCTTATGCTATTTTTTGCAACAGAGATTTTACTAAACTCTGTAAACATAGGCTTTGCAGCGATCTCTCGTTTTTATAACGACTTAAACGGTCAGATGTTTGCATTTTTTGTTATAGCTATAGCAGCCTCTGAGGTTGCAGTTGGTCTTGGGTTATTGATCGTTTGGCATAAAAAACATAACAATATTAACCTTGACACTATGTCGAGCATGAGGGGATAATATGGAGTTATTTTTATATACGGCACTATTTGCACCGCTAGTTGGCTCACTCTTTGCAGCACTTTTTGGAGCATCTCCTAAAACTAAGCTAACGGGTATTGTAACTAGCTTATTGCTTGGAGTATCATTTTTAAGCTCATTGGTCCTACTTATAGTAGTTTTTACATCAGGGGCAAAGATTCATGTTGAGATGATGCCGTGGATTATGGCAGGAGATCTATATATACCATTTGGATTTGTAGTAGATCAAGTTAGTGTAGTTATGATGATGGTTGTAACACTAGTCTCAACTGTAGTCCATGTCTATGCTATAGGTTATATGGATCACGACAAAGGGTTTAATAGATTTTTCTCATACCTATCGGCTTTTGTTTTCTCTATGCTTATCTTGGTTATGAGTGATAACTTTGCAGGACTCTTTATAGGATGGGAAGGTGTTGGACTTTGTTCATGGCTTCTTATAGGGTTTTGGTACCAAAAAGAGAGTGCATCGTGGGCGGCAAATGAAGCTTTTATCATGAACCGTATCGCAGACCTTGGTATGCTTATAGGTATATTTTTGGTTTATTGGAACACGGGAACTCTTCAGTATGCAGAGGCGTTTGCGGCTATGCCAAATCTTGATAAAGACATACTCATGTGGATGGGTATTTTCTTGTTTATCGGTGCTATGGGTAAATCGGCACAATTCCCACTACACACTTGGTTAGCAGATGCGATGGAGGGTCCAACTCCTGTTTCAGCACTTATCCATGCTGCTACAATGGTTACTGCGGGAGTTTACCTTGTAGTTCGTGCAAACCCACTATATGATCTTATACCTCAAATGGGAGTTTTCATAGCATCTCTTGGGGCATTTGTAGCACTTTTTGCAGCATCTATGGCTCTAGTAAATCGCGATATGAAAAGGGTTATCGCTTACTCAACCCTATCGCAACTAGGATATATGTTTGCAGCAGCAGGACTAGGGGCTTACTGGGTAGCACTTTTTCACCTAATGGCACATGCTTTCTTTAAAGCACTACTATTTTTAGGTGCTGGAAATGTTATGCATGCTATGCAAGATGAGCTAGATCCATTTAAGATGGGTGGACTTAGTAAGGTTATGAAGGGTACATTTGTTATGATGAGCATCGCTTCTGTTGCACTTGCTGGTATATTTCCACTTGCAGGGTTTTTCTCAAAAGATCTTATTTTAGAAGTCGCTTTTATTGAGAGTCACTATATTATCTATGGAGTGTTACTATTTACTGCTACTCTAACGGCATTTTACTCATTTAGACTTGTTGCACTTATATTTCACGGTGATGAGAGATACAAACTATTTGGTATCCATCCGCATGAAGCATATAGATTTATGCTTATAGCTATGAGTCCACTACTAGTTTTAGCTGTTATCGCAGGGGCTTTTAAAGCAGGATATTTTGATATGGTAACCTATATACTACCAGCCACTGAGTACCATATACACGACTCTAGTGTTGAGTGGATTATGATTATTGGGACACAACTTTTAGTTATAGCAGCTATCGCTTTTGCTTATAAAAAATATGCAAGAGGTGGCATCAAAGTTCCAGATGGCACAAGCAAGATGGAAAATAGACTATGCTACAAAGTCCTTATAAATCAGTACTATATACCATACTTTTATGAGAACTATATAGTTAAGCCATACAGAGAACTCTCAGAGCTTTTCTGGACTCGCATCGATCAAAAGATAGTAGATGCCTCAGTAGATGGAGTAGCAAATACTCTATATAAAACAGGTGAGAAAACAAGAGTTATGCAGAGTGGAAACCTATCTATCATGCTTAAGTGGATGGTGTTTGGTTTAGTCTCACTACTAGCACTTGCGGTAGCTTTTGGACTACTTGTTAGATACCAACTAGATATAAAAATGATACTATCTAGCCTAGGAGTAAAATAGATGTTAGAACATATATTATCGATTTTAATTTTCTTTCCCGCATTAGCTGGAATGCTAGGCTTTGTTGTAAACAAAGATAGTATAAGATCATACGGTGTAGCGGTTGCTGCTATTGAGTTTATTTTAGCTATTTGGTTATGGATAGCTTTTGATGGAAATGCTACTGGAATGCAGTTTATGGAGAGCATACCATTGCTTCCTGCTTTTGGGATCAACTACATAGTAGGGGTTGATGCTATATCGCTATTTATCATAGTTTTAGCAGCATTTTTTACCCTTATAGGTATAGCTTCACTTAGCCCTGTAGAGAATGAAAAAAATATGATAGTCACACTTCTGTTTTTACAGATGACTATGGTGGGTGTTTTTGCCGCACTTGATGCTATTGTATTTTACATATTTTGGGAGCTTTCACTTGTACCTATGCTCTACATCATCGGTGCTTGGGGTGGACCACTTAGAGTCTATGCTTCTATAAAGTTTTTCCTCTACACCTTTGCAGGTTCACTTGTGATGTTAGTTGGTATGTTGGCTATGGCTTATCTTTACTATCAAGCAGCAGGAGAGTGGAGTTTTGCGATACTAGATTGGTATAGACTTATACTACCTGAGTCTTATCAAAAATGGTTATTTGTTGCATTTTTCTTAGGCTTTGCTATAAAAGTACCTATGTTCCCATTTCATACATGGCTACCATATGCACACGGTCAAGCACCAACTATAGGTTCGGTTATATTAGCGGCGATACTTCTAAAAATGGGTACTTATGCTTTTATCCGTTTCTCGCTTCCGCTATACCCTGATGCTTCGGTTTACTTTATGTACCCTATAGCGGTTTTATCTATCATCATGATAGTATATACCGCGATGGTAGCTTATGCACAAAAAGATATTAAGCAAGTTGTTGCCTACTCATCTGTTTCACATATGGGGGTTATAATCTTAGGTACATTTGCACTAAATGTTGAGGGTATAACAGGTTCGATTTTCCTTATGATAGCACACGGTGTTGTCTCTGGAGCACTTTTCTTGCTTGTTGGGGTGATTTATGATAGAAGACACACTAAGCTTATGAGTGAGTTTGGTGGACTAGCCCATGTAATGCCTCGCTATGCTACTATATTTGGTGTTATGATGATGGCTTCAGTGGGGCTTCCATTAACCATAAACTTTGTAGGTGAGTTTTTAAGCCTTTTAGGTTTTTACAAACAATCACACACAATGACACTTTTAGCAGGAACCGCTATCATCGTTGGGGCTATCTATATGTTAGCAGCTTATAAAAAGACATTTTTTGGAAATGTTGAAAAAGATGAAAACAGAGTCTTAAAAGATGTAAACAAAAGAGAGCTTGTAGCACTTGTGCCACTAACTATCATCACTATATGGTTAGGGGTTTACCCTAAAGTACTACTAGAGCCTATAAGCAATAGTGTAAGTGCTGTTGTATCTTTGATGCACGAAAAAGCTATAAGTGAAGATGCAAAACAAAAAATACCAAATATTGTCATAGAGATACCAACTTCTAGCAATAATAATGAGGAGGCAAACTAATGAACTCAATAGCAAATATCTCATTAGAGTCGCTAAATTTAATCTCTCTAGCACCTATGCTTATACCAATAGTAGGTGCTTTACTTATACTTATCATAGATCTTGTAAAAAAAGATCAAGATAGAACTCTATATGTTATGATCTCGCTTTTAGTCTTAGCGATAGACTTTATGGCTTTAGTAGATGCTTCAAAAGTTTTTAGTGCAAATGGCACCATGATGGGTGTTTTTGATACTGTAATGTCTGATGGCTTAGCGATACTTTCGCAGTTTATCATAGTTGGTGCATCTATGTTTTTTATACCTCTAGCACTATCTCATAAGAGATTTCATGAGTTTAGTTACCCTGAATTTTTTGCACTCTTTTTATTTATGATAGCTGGTTTTCAGTTTATGGTTTCAACAGATAACCTTATACTTATATTTGTAGGTTTAGAGACCGCTTCACTAGCTCTTTATACCCTTATAGCTATGCACAACCGTGATAAATCGTTTGAAGCAGCTATAAAGTACTTTACTATGGGGGCTTTAGCTGCTGGTTTTTATAGCTTTGGTTCTATGGTGTTTTATGCACTTACAGGCTCGGTTGAGATATCAGGGATCGCTGAAGTTTTAGCGGCAAATAACTATGCAGATATAGGTTATGTTTTAGTAGCAACTGTATTTTTCCTTGCATCGTTTGGATTTAAACTATCTATGGTTCCATTTCACACATGGACTCCAGATGTCTATGAGGGTTCATCTGCTTCACTAGCGGGTTATATGTCTATAGTGCCAAAGATAGCAGGTTTTGTTGTCGCTATGAGGATTTTTGAGTTTTTGATCCATAGCGGAGTTGTATGGCTTGAGGTTGTGCTATACATCATGGTTATAGTAACTATGACTATGGCAAATATCTGGGCATTAGTACAAACCGATGTAAAAAGGATGTTAGCATATAGCTCTATAAGTCATGCTGGATTTGTAATGGCAGCTATACTTATAGGTACTTCTCAGTCAAATAGTGCACTATTTTTATACTGGGTACTCTTTAGCTTTACAAACTTAGGCTCATTCTCTATGCTTTGGATAAGTAGACAAAAAAATCTACCAGCATACCAAAGAACAGACCATAGTTATGAGAAGTTTGCAGGTATGATAAAAACTGCTCCAGTTGCAGCGACTATCATGGGGCTTTTTATGTTAAGCCTTGCAGGTGTTCCACCTTTTGCTCTGTTTTGGGGTAAGATGTATATGATAAGCTCAGCTGTAAATGCAGGTTATATTGTACTAGCACTTATTATGGCTCTTAACTCAGCCATCGCAGGGTACTACTACCTAAAACTTATAGTATATATGTTTATGAAAGAGCCAGTTATAGCAAATAGTGGACATGTATATAGCTCAAATGCTTCACTTGCTCTAAAAACCATAGTAGGTATTGCTGCTATAGGAACTATTTTTGCTTTTATAATCATAAATAGCCTACTAGAGTTTATAGCACCGCTTATGTATAATAGCGGGTTTTAAGTAGGGGCAAATATTAAAGGAGTACTCTTTTGTTAAAAGCTCTGCTTCTTTTTATGGTTGTTTTTAACCTACACTCACTAGAGATATCTATCTCATCAGCCAAAGAGGCTGGTGAGCCTTACTCTATACTAAACATCAAAAACGATGAGAGATTTTTATGTCAAGAGAACTTAGATGATCATGAAAATGTAGTCTCTGTAGTTTGTGCTTTTTCTAAAATCCCACTAGAGGCTATCCCTAAGTTTTCAAACATTTTTTTTCAAGTAGAGACAAAACAAAAAGATAACAACTTTTTTATCATCATCAAGCCGACACAAAAGATAAAACTCTACCCTATAGCATTTGATCTTAGAAGTGAAAATGAGATATTTAACTCAAAAGTAGAGATGAGTAAATCGTGGAGTGTTGTTGCTTATGGTAAAAAGATACCATTTTTAGATGAGCTAAAAACAAACAAAGACAACGCCATAAACTTTCCACTAACCTTCAAAGATGAGCCACTCCCTTATGTGGGTAGTTTAGATCTTAAGGGTGACCCTATACATAGCGAGAAGATAGCAGATGTTAGTGAGTATGTGAGGATAAAAAAAAGTTTTGATGATGAAAACTATGAAAACACATTAAATCTTATAGTTGATACTCTCTCAAACTATGAAGATTCACTCTTTTTACCAGAGCTTTTGTACTACAAGATAAAATCGCAAAGTAAACTAAATATGTATGATGATGTGATAGATGATGCAAATCTTTTTTTAAAAAAATATGCCTCAGATGAAAATGTCGCAGAGGTGCTTTCGCTTTTAGGCAGAGCTTATGATAAAAATGAGCAAAATAGCGATGCTGAGTATTTTTACGATAGGCTTTTTAGTGAACATAATGACTCTATCTATGCAAAATGGGCAAAGATATATATGGCTCAAAGCCTGTTTGAGAGTGCACAATACACAAAAGCCATAAACACTCTAGAGGCACTACTACTCTCTACAGATAACTTAGAGATCGGAGTAGAGGCAGGGTTTGAGCTAGTTAAAGTTTTACAAGCTAGTGCAAAATATAAAGATGCAAAAGAGTATGCGACTAAGATACTAACTCTTAAGCCAGATATATTTAGAGATAAGTTTATAGATAGCTTCGAGATAGTCCATAGCTTTGCAGATAATGAACACTACGATATCGCTTCAAAGATAACCATAAGTATGCTTGAAGATAAAAACTACCCCCAATACTACGAAGAGCTACTTAAAAACTGTGCTATTTGGTTAGGTAAAAGTGGCGATAAAAAATCTTCAGGGGAGTATCTAGATAGGTATATATCGGAGTTTAGCGATGGTGCTTATATAGAGGATATAAAAGTTGCAAAAGATACCCTTTTCTTTGAGCTAGATGATGTAAGCTCAAGCGATAGACTAGCAGAGTACGATAAGCTTATGGAAGAGTATGCGGGTAACACCATAGCACAAAAAGCACTCTATGAAAAAGCAAAACTACTAGATAAAGAGGGTAGGTTTAAAGAGGTTTTAGAGCTTGAAAATGAGCTACACAAGCTAGATGAGGAGATATACCCGCAGGTGAGTGAAACTATAAAATCAGCGGCCATTATGGCTATGCAAGATGCTCTAAAAACTAAAGAGTGCTCTAGAGTTTTGAGTATATCCTCAACCTATGCCATAGAGCTAGATGATGAGTGGGATGATGGGGTTTATGAGTGTGCTATGCGAGGAGCCGATTATGAACTAGCTAAAAAGATAGTATCAAAAAATATAACCACAACAAATATAGAGTTAAAACAGAAGTGGCTATATAGATATGTAAAAGTTGAGTTTGGTGTTGGTGAGTATAGTAAAGTTTTAGAGCTATCAAGTGATCTTTTGGCTCTTTTAGAAGAAAACTCACCTTACAATGGTGTTTATAGATATATATTTGATGCCAATCAGCGGTTAAAAAACTCAGATAAGATGATAGAGAGTATACTAAAGGTTGATGAGATTTTTAACTCTAGCTATGAGGATTTGGCAAGATTTGCCGCGGTTGTAAATCTAGCTTCTATAAAAAACGATGATAGCTTAGTGATAACATATGCCACCAAAGTTATGCAGATACAAAAAAACTCCACCACAAAACCATATAGCCCTAGTGTAGAGTTTGCCCTTTATGATGCTTATGTAAACAAAAAAGAGTATAAAAATGCACTTGAAGTTATAGTATCACTAGATGAGCTTGAACTAGATAAAAAAGATAGATCAAAACAAAAGTACCTCTTAGGCAATATCTATACAAAGCTCTGGAGAGACCCTGAGGCAAAAGTAGCATACGATGAGGCTATAAAAGCAGATGAAGCTTCACCATGGGCTAAACTTGCCAAAGAGGCAAACAAACTCTAAAAACTACCCACAATAAATTTAGAAATATCTTGATAATCACTATCATATTTAAATAAATCTTAAGCTTTTTATATTATTATTCTAAATTCAATAATGGTTATTAAAACCTATATCAATATAAAAAAAGGGAAAAGATGAAGATAAAAATAATTATACCGCATGGAATTGTACCGTTGGAGCCGATAAGTACTACTTTGTAAGTACAAAAGATAACATCGATAAAGCTCAGATGAGAGGTGTTGAGGTGAGTGCTGATTATGATCTGCTTAGCAACTTAAGAGTTGGAGCTAGTTATACATACACAAAATCAAAACAAAAAACTGGTGATTTTAAAGGTCAGGCACTAAATAAAATGCCAAAACATATGTTTAATGCCAACATAAACTACGACCCAACACCACTTCTAAATATCTGGACACAGTACAACTACAGAGGTGAGGCGAGTGAATACTTAAGTAGAACTGCTATGGCAGACCCTATGCCATCATATGCTACTATCGATTTTGGTGTAGGTTATAAACTAGCTAAAGATGTAACTATAGCCGCTGGTATCTACAACTTAGCAAACAAAGAGATCACAGATGGTGATTATGAGGTTGTTATAGATGGTAGAAGATATACAGTTGGTATGAACTATAGATTTTAGGAGAAAGTTATGCAAAAAGGTTTTTGGTTTAAAGCTCATTGGCTCTTAGGGGCAGTGTTTGGAGTGCTACTTTTAGTAGTTGGTGTCTCTGGTGCTATGCTATCTTATAAGTCTGAAATATTGCAGATGTTAAACAAGCAAAGCTATATAGTAGAGGCTTCATCTGCCTCACACAAGATGAGCAGTGGGGAGTTATTAAAAAACTTTCAAGCAAAAAACCCAAATGCAAAGATAAATAGCATAACTTTTTCAAGCTCTGATAACTCAAGCAGTGTTATAAATATAGCTTCAAGTGACCCCGCAAAAAGAAAAGGGGAAAATATCTATATAAACCCTTATACCGCTGAGGTTTTACCAAGCATAAAGGGTGAAGAGTTTTTTATGTTTTTCTTTAGACTCCATAGATGGCTAACACTTAGTGGTGAGAGTCAATACATAGGAAAACATATAGTCGCTATAACAACTATAGTTGCTATTTTGCTAACTATCGGTGGAATTATAGTCTATATGCCAAAGATAAAAAGAGGTTTTTTAAAGAGTATGAGCATCAACTCTAAGTGCAAGGGTAGGGCGTTTGTATCGAGTTTGCATAGTGCTGTTGGTATGTGGGTTGTGCCATTTTTTCTAATCATGTCTTTTAGTGGACTCTACTGGTCGTATGATTGGTATAGAGAGGCTTTGTTTAAGATGGCAGGAGTCCAGCCACTAAAAAGAGTAGCTCCACAAAAAGGTGCAAAAACTGCTATAGATTATGATGAGATAAGCAAAGTTGTAAGTCTGTTTGAGCAAAATGTTAAGGGTGAGTTTAAAAATGCAAACCTTAGAGTTGTATCAAACGATGGTAAGTATAACATCTCATACCTTTTTGCTGATGCAACACACTTTAGAGAGACAAATACGATGGTACTAAACTCACAAGGTGTGTTAAAATCTACACTTTTTGAGGAGAAAAAAACGGGCGAAAAGCTGATGGCTAGTATGTTACCACTCCATAGTGGTGAGTATTTTGGTGCTATTGGGCAGTTTTTGTGGTTTATATCTTCGATGGCGATGGGACTTTTTGCTATCACGGGTTATATGCTCTACTATGCAAGATATAAAGCAAATGCTAAAAAGCAAGATAGCACTGCTACTACGGTTTTAGCCCCCTCTTGCTAGTCTTATCCTGAGCTTGACTCAGGATCTTAAAATATCATCGATTATTTTTTTGGCTCCATCGGGCTTTATAAACCCTTTAAGCCTTAAGCTCATCTCTTTTATATCACTACTAAGAGAGTTAAAAAAGTACTCCTCATCTAACTCATCCTCATTTTGCATAAAACATAGATTTTGATCCACTAGTGCTTTTGCATTGTAAAACTGATGGTTTTGAGCAGCATATTTGTAAGGTACAAAGAGTGTAGGTAGGTTGTTTGCACAAAGCTCAAAAAGTGTAGATGCCCCAGCACGGCTTACACAAAAATCGGCCCTGCTCATCTTTGATAGTATATCTTTTGTAAAATCAAAAACATCAGCCTCAATGCCTAGCTTCTCATACTCCACTCTAACTCTATCAAAATCATTTTTACCCGTTTGATGGATGATATTTATCCCCATCTGTTTTAGTTTTGGTGCCACCTTTAGTGCAAAGTTATTTATAGCTACCGCCCCTTGAGAGCCACCAAAAAATGCTACAGTTTTTAGCTCACTCCTAAGTCGTGCAGAGTCAAAAAACTCTCTTGCTACAGGGTAGTCTTTTATGGGTGAGAAGTTGTGAAAAGATGAGTAGGCTCTTGTTGTATAGTTTAGAGTTTTGGCATTTAGTGTGCCTATCTTTGAGTTTTGCTCATGCAAAAATAGTTCACAATCTTTTTTAAGTATAGCCGCCACACTAGCACTAGCAGCGGAAAATCCACCGACACTTATGACTTTGGCTATGTTGTATTTTTTAAATATTTTTAGACAAAAAAGTGATCTGTAGAGTATATTTAGCAGTGAAAAAACTTTAGCAAAACCTTTTTTATTTACAACTCCGCTAGTATCTAAAAAAAACCTCTCCTTGATCCTATCATCATCTTCAAACCAAGCCCTATCTTGCCCATAAGTAGAGCCTATATAGATCACCTCTATACCTCTGCTTACTAGCTCATCTATAAAAACATCGGCTATTTTTAGATGTCCGCCTGTGCCACCACCACTTATACACACAACCATAACTACTACCTTTTTACTAGTTTTGAAGCCATAAGAACCATCCCTATAGCGACACAAGATGCTA
>JBAYYR010000014.1:0-17779 GCA_041672945.1 Sulfurimonas sp.
GTACTAGGTGAAAACGGCGAGAGATATAGTTTTACAAATAGCCAATGGAAGAGCGATAAAGCCCCAAAAGTAGGTCAAAAGGTAGATTTTGTAGTAGAAGATGAGACGGCGACAAATATCTATGTTTTATCGAGTGTTAGTGTGTTAGATTCTTTGGATATAAACAAGAGCGACACTAGAAAAGGGGCTGTTTTTGCAGCTGCTGGATCAGGGTTGAGTCTTCTTAGTATTATCCCTATTTTAGGGATTTTACTAGCTTTAGCGGGTATTGTTTTAGAGATACTAGGTGTGAAAAAACTCTCAGACAATGCACAAAATCAAAAAGATATATTTAAAAACTATCTTCTTGGTATAGCCCTTTTTATAGTAGGCATCATCATCGCTACTTTTGTGATGAGTGCAGGTATTATAGGTGGAGCCGTTGCTGTTGCAGGTGAGTCAAGCTCAGGAGCGGGTGCTAGTATACTTGGTATGGTTTTTGGTGTCTTGCTTTATTTAGGTTTTGCTATAGCCTCTATAGTTAATATGTACAAAGCACTAAATGCCATAGGTTTGGAGTATGATGTGCCTCTTATGAACTTAGCGGCAAAAACTTTTGTGCTAGGTACTCTAACTATACCTCTTTTTGGTTTAGGCTATCTTGTGCTTTTAGTCTTTATGATTTTAAAGATAGCGGCTTACTTGAAGATAGAGCAGTAGGTTAGATGAGCCCCTCTTGACCTAGCCTATAGATGGCAAAGTCATACTTTATGGGGTCGTTTTTATCGAACTCTTTTAGTTTTTTAGTTATCTCTAGAGCCGATTTTAGATTGTAGGTTTTGTTTTTTAGGAGTCCTAGCTTTTGCGAAACCTTAAAAGTGTGGGTATCTAGTGGGAGTAAAAGCTCATTTTTTGGTATCTTGCTCCATAAGCCCATATCTAGCTTATCGCTCCTAATCATCCATCTTAAGAACATATTGTATCTTTTGTAGGGGGCATTTGTTAGTTTTATGAGACCCGTTTTATCTCTTTTCATAGGGTGAGAGATCAAAAAATCAAACCCAAAAGAGCTATAGTCCGCCTCATTTTTTATGGTTTTTATAACAAAGTCTATCGCTTCAAGTACGGAGTTTTCTTTTTTATACCCCTCATAAAATAGCTCTTCAAGTGAAGTTTTAGCTCTTAGTCTTTTAAAGGTTTTAAAAACCATAATAACATCTGAGCTATTTTGAAACCTATAGTAGCTATCTCTTAGGCTATTTTCTATCTCATCTTCACTCTTATCTAGCAGAGAAAAATCTAGCAAATCCAAAAACTTAACTATCTGCTTAGCATTTCCATAAGCAAATAATGCACACAAAAGCATAGCGTAGTGACAAGTCTGTTTTTTGGCTACCATAAGTGGGTCTGGTTTTTTAAGGCTTAGCTCAAAGTCGCTATTTCGCTCCAAAACCTCTCTATCTAGTATGTTTTTTAGGTTATTCATGTGTTATGCTTAAAAATATATTTGGCTCACTAACGATATAGAAATTTCCATCAAGATCTTTTGTGATCCCCTCTGGGTACTCTAGTGGGATAGAGAGATATTTATTAAAGTTTTTGCCATCATCAACTCTAGCTAAAAGTGATGACTCTTCACTTAGTAGGTAGATATTTTTGCTCTGCTCATCAAAATGTATAGCAGATAGATCAGATAAAAAACTATTTTGATCCAAAAGCTCATCATGGTGTTTTACTTTTATATCACTACCACTTAGTAACCCTTGTATCGTTAAGATTTTTTTTGGACTCCTCTCGTTTACCACATAAAACTTATCTTTATCTTTGTCGTAGCTTATCCCCTCTAGTCCGAAGTTTTCAAATATTTTCACATCGAGTTTAAACTTTTTTATATGCTCATTTTTATAGATAGTTGTTGCCTCTTGTGGTACAAGAACTACAACTATGGAGCTTAATCGCTCATCTACGATGGCAAAAAGCTCATCTTTTATATGGGTCAAATCCTCAGTATCGCTAAAACCATCTAGTTTGATAGTGCGAAGTAAATCGCCATTTTTATCTAGCTCATATACCATTTTTGGGGAGTTTGTTATAACAAAAAGGGTGTCGCTATTTTCATTGTATGTTACGCCAGATAGGTTTTTTTTGATGCTATCTATAGTTTTAGTTTTGTAGATATAGGAGTTTTTATCGATAATATTATTTTTCTCATCGTGCGATAGGTAAAATAAGGCTTTATCGTCGATATCAAGGTAGTGAGTTATAAAAGTGGCTGTAGATATAAAAAACAAGAGATAAAATATCTTGTTTTTCATCTACTTTTTACCAAAAAACTTATAGAAAAAACCATCTTTATTGCTCTGTTTTGTTCTGCTTATGGCAAGTGAGCCTGTTTTTATATCTTTGGTTATCGTTGAACCTGCTGCTATTAAAACATTGTCTTCTATCTTTAGCGGGGCTACTAACTGAGTATCACTTCCCACAAAGACATCCTTGCCTATATGAGTTTGGTACTTTTTAACTCCATCATAGTTGCAGGTGATAACTCCCGCTCCTATGTTTGTTCCGCTGTCAATTGTGCTATCGCCAAGGTAGCTAAGGTGACCTGCTTTTACACCATTTAAGCTACTTTTTTTCACCTCTACAAAGTTCCCTATGTGGGTATCTTTTATACTACAAGATGGTCTTATGTGTGCTAGTGGTCCTATGTCGGAGTTTTCTATAAGGCTATCTTCTACAACACTGTGGGATTTTATGTGGGAGTTTATAATCTTTGAATCACCCGTGATCTTAACACCATTTTCAACTACACACTCACCCTCAAAAACTACACTATCTTCTATATATATGGTTGATGGAAGTTGCATAACAACTCCATTTTCCATCCATTTTACTTTGATCTTATCTTGCATAATAACCTCAGCTTGTGCTAGATCTAGCTTAGAGTTTACACCCTTAAACTCATGCTCATCTACTAAGATAGGCTCTATTTTTAGACTATCTTTTTTTGCTAACTCTATCACATCGGTTAGGTAGTACTCCCCTTGAGCATTGTTGTTTGTGAGTTTTGGTATGTAGCTATCTAGTACATTTGAGCTAAACATATATACCCCACCATTTACGGTTTTTATATCTAGCTCATCTTTTGTGGCATCTTTTTGCTCAACTATCTTTAAAACTTCACCATCTTTTATAACAACTCTACCATACCCACTAGCATCATTTAGCTCTAAAACCGACATAGCGATATCGCTTTTAGAGTCCAAAAAACCTGCTAGTGCATCTTTTGAGATGAGTGGCATATCGCCATTTAAAACAAGTACTTTTTTATATTTTGGGGTGTAGTTTTTTAAGGCTCCACCCGTTCCAGGGTAGTTTTGCAAATCTTGGTCTATAAAATTTATGTCGCTAAAGTACTTAGCCATCTCATCTTTTACACTTAGAGCTTGATGGGCGACTACTATACTGACATCATCGCTTAACTCTTTAGCGGTTTTGGTTATGTGATAGAGCATCGCTTTACCGCTAATGGAGTGGAGTACTTTTGCTTTAGATGAGTGCATTCTAGAGCCTTTTCCAGCCGCTAAGATAACTATACTTAAGTTTTTATCCATAAAATACCTCTATTTAGTTGTAGGTTTTTTGAGTTTAACTAAAACTATACCAATAGCTATAGTGGCAAATATAACCGCGATAGTAGCAGCTATAAAGCCGAAGCTAACAGGCTCAGAGAAGTTAGGCATCTAAAACCTCTTGACATCTTTGACAAGGCTTATCTTCTACTTTTGAGTGGTACTTCCAGCATCTTGGGCACTTGTGTGCAGTTGCTAGTTTTATACTAAAGTTATCATCACCTACTCTAAAGCTACCTAGCTCATCGCCATCAAGTTCATCTGCTACACTAGATACTATAAACCAATCCTCTTTAGCACTTGTGCTTAGTTTGTTTAGTTTGCTTGAGCAAGTCACTAGAGCTAACTCAAGAGTACTTTTGATAGTTTTTTGTTTTTTTAGGGCATCGACTATCTCATAAAACTTCTCACGAGCCTCTATCATATAGGCTTTGTCAAACTCTAAGCTTCCTGCTTTAATACCCTCATATGTAAAGTCAAATATATCCTCTTTATCACCCTTAAGAACAGATGGTAGATACTCACTTATTTCATCTGCTGTATAGGTTAATATCGGTGCTACTAAAAGTAACATAGATTTTAGTATAAGTGCCATCGCACTTTGAGCTGAGAGCCTTTTTTGTGAGTTTTTAGCATCGCAGTAGAGTGTATCTTTGGTTAGGTCTATGTAGATACCGCTTAGCTCATTTACTACAAAGTTATTTAGCAAACTTACACCTTGAACAAAGTTGTACTCTTTAAATAGTGAGTCGATTTTATCAAACAACACACTAGCTTCAGATACTATCCACTTATCAAGTTCACCCATCTGCTCAAACTCTAGTATCTGCTCAAGGTCGTTTATGTTTGCTAACATTATCCTAAAAGTATTTCTTAGTTTTCTATAGACTTCTGCATTTTGTTTTAGGATGTTGTTTGAGATTTTAAGATCACCTTGATAATCACTTAGTGCTACCCAAAGGCGAAGTATCTCACTCCCATGCTCTTTTAAAACAACTTCAGGGGCTACTACATTGCCTTTTGATTTACTCATCTTCTCACCCTTCTCATCGACGGTAAATCCATGAGTTAAAACAGTTTTATAAGGTGCTTTATGCTCTATCGCGGCACTTAAAAACATAGAAGATTGAAACCATCCACGGTGTTGATCGCTCCCCTCTAAGTAAAGATCAGCTGGGTAAGAACCTGCATCATAATTTCTTGATTTTAGCACACTGTTCCAAGTTGAGCCACTATCGAACCAAACATCAAGTATATCGCTAACTTTTTCAAGTTCATCTGCTTTGTACGGGGCGCCGGGGTAGAGTAACTCATCTATGCTCATGCTATACCATGCATCGCTACCTCTCATCTCAAATATCATCGCAATAAAGTTTAGCACCTTCTCATCAAGCACTACCTCTTTTGTAGATTTTAGTCTAAAAAATGCTATAGGTACACCCCAATCTCTTTGTCTAGATATACACCAATCGGGGCGATTTTCTACCATACTTCTAAGTCTATTTTTTCCTGTTTGTGGGTAAAAAGATGTCTTTTGCACCTCTTCTTGTGCTATCTCTCTTAGAGTTTTATTTGCTCCATTAGGAGTTCCATCGACACTTATAAACCACTGTTTGGTTGCACGAAATATAAGCGGAGTGTGACTTCTCCAGCAGTGTGGGTATGAGTGGGTAAACTTACTAACTTTTAGTACACTTTTGCCCATAAGTTCTATGATCTCATCGTTTGCTTTAAATATATGTTTCCCTACAAACTCACTCGCATTTGGGATAAGTCCTAGCTTCTCTACACTCTCATCAAAACACCCATTTTCTGCTACAGGCATAATGACATCTAAGTTATAAACAAGTCCAACTCTATAGTCATCTTCACCATGCCCTGGAGCTGTATGGACACAACCTGTACCGTTATCTATAAGTACATGCTCACCTAAAACTACTCTTGATTCTCTTGAGTTTAACGGGTTTATAGCTATAAGATTTTCAAACTCACTAGCCTTAAATGTTTTTATCACCTCTCCGCTTAAAATATCTTGCTCTTTTAGTGAGTTTAGTAGCTCTTTTGCGACTATATACCCAGTGTTAGTTAGTACATACTCCTCATTTGGATTTAGTGATATACCAGTGTTAGCAGGTATAGTCCATGGTGTAGTTGTCCATATAACTAGTGCCGCATTTTGCTCAACACCTAGAGTTTTTTTAGCACCATCGCTTAACTCAAAAGCTACAAATATAGAGTGGGACTCTTTATCTTCATACTCAACTTCAGCTTCAGCTAGAGCTGTTCTCTCAGCCCATGACCAAAAAACAGGTTTGCTTCGCTCTACTAAAAGCCCTTTTTTAGCAACCTCACAAAGAGTTCTATATATATTTGCTTCAAATTTGTAGTCCATAGTGATGTATGGATTGTCCCAGTCGGCTATAACACCTAGTTTTTTAAACTCATCTTTTTGTATCTCTATAAACTCATTTGCATGGGCACGACAAAGCTCTCTTATCTTGCTAACTTCAAGTTGCTCTTTTTTTTGTTTACCACCTAGCTTTTTCTCAACTTGTTGCTCTATTGGTAGTCCATGACAATCCCACCCTGGGGTAAAGCGGACGCTTTTGTTGTTAAAATAGTTATATTTGACTATGATATCTTTTAGTATTTTATTTAGTGCGTGACCTATGTGTGTATGCCCATTTGCATATGGTGGACCATCATGCAGGGTAAAACTCTCGCAATCTTTACGGTTTTTTTTCATCTTCTCATAGACTTTTTTATCTATCCATGAAGCGTATCTTATAGCCTCTTTTGTAGTTAGGTTGCCTCTCATCTCAAAGGCTGTTGTGGGTAGTAGTAGTGTATCTTTATAATCCATAAAATATCCGTTTATATATTTGATAAATCGCGATTTTAGCTAAATTAGCCTTTAATATTGATATAATTGCTTTTATGAAGCTAAAACTCCTATTTATCGGTAGCAAATTTATATATAACACACTTTTAAAAGAGTATGCCATAAGATCTGTAGAGAAAAAGTATGGCTATATAGATACTATACTTTTTTTTAAAGATAGCGATAATTCTGTTTTTTTAAGCATAGAAGAGCAGTTAAATGTACCATCAAATCTTATCATCATAACCTCTAAGAAACACTATCCTACCATTGGTAGAGTTATATGTACTATCACAGAAGATAATCAAATCTTAAAAGATGGCTCACTTATACCCTCAAAATCTACACTTTTTGATGATAGTAGCTACCTTTTAAGCTATAAAGACTCATCTATAAATATCTTGCAGATGGATGAGATGTCAAAAATGCCTGAGCTTCTTATCTACCCACAAAAAGATAGTGAAGTTAGTATGTATGTTTTTGATGAAGATAAATACAGTGCATCTGATGTTTTGTTACCACTTGCTCAAACTTACGATATCAAGCTAGAGTTTACAACCATAGTAGAGGGGTGGATACACATAAACATAAAAAGTAACAAGTATGGCAATATCACAAACTTTATCACCTTTGCTAAACAGCTTCTTGTGCAAAAAATCATCGTAGCTGAAGATATTTTTGCTTTTATTATTGAGCGGCTTAGTTATCATAAAAAAACTATATCATTTGCTGAGAGTTGCACGGGCGGACTTTTAACCTACTACTTTACAAAACACAACGGTGCTTCAAATATACTAAATGGTTCACTCATAACCTACTCAAACGATATAAAAGAGAACTGGTTAGGTGTTGAGCATAAAACCCTACTAGAACATGGTGCGGTGAGTGCTGAGGTGGTGGAGCAGATGAGCTATGGGGCTATTAGTGTTAGTGAAGCCGATTATGCTATATCTATAAGCGGAATAGCAGGTGATGGTGGTGGCACTAAAGAGAAGCCCGTGGGAACTGTTTTTGTAGGAGTTAGAAGTAAAGATGAGCATCTAGAACTTAGGCTAAATCTTAGCGGTGATAGGAACTATATACAGCACCAGAGCATACTTTTTGCCATAAAAGCACTACTAACTTTTGATAGAGATATCTTTTTTACTAATTTATAGTCAATTATCTTGACAATTAAGACCTATTTGCATATAATTCCACTCTCTTTTGAGAATGTCTTGTTAGCTCAGTCGGTAGAGCATCTCACTTTTAATGAGGTGGTCGATGGTTCGAATCCATCACAGGACACCATTTTGGCTTTGCAGCGGTAGTTCAGCTGGTTAGAATACCTGCCTGTCACGCAGGGGGTCGCGGGTTCGAGCCCCGTCCGCTGCGCCATGTTTTTTTACTTTATTGAGTCAAAAATTTTTGTTTTAGTTTAGACAAAAGATTAGTAAATTGCTTTAGTTGAGTTACTTTAATTGAGGCGAAAGATTTTTTACTTATTGGTTGAATTATTTTTTTCTTTATCGAGGATAGAGAATTTTTGAACGACGAATTATACATATGGTATATGAGGAAGTGAAAAAATTTGATGACGAAGAGAAAGGTAAAAAGAATCAAACAAGAGGGCGTTTAGCTCAGTTGGTAGAGCGCTACCCTTACAAGGTAGATGTCACTGGTTCGAGTCCAGTAATGCCCACCATGTTCTATCCTTTGTTTTATGAAAGTGACCCTTTCGTCTAGTGGCCAAGGACGCTATCACTTCATGATAGAGACAGAGGTTCAAATCCTTTAGGGGTCGCCATAAGTATGTGGTGTGTTTTTTAAAAACTTTTCATTTTTGTTTTTAGTTTAGACAAAAGATTAGCAAATTGCTTTAGTTGATTTACTTTAATTGAGGCGAAAGATTTTTTACTTATTGGTTGAATTATTTTTTTCTTTATCAAGTAATTCATAGGATTAAAAATTCTTGATTTTTGTTTTTAGTTTAGGCAAAAGATTAGCAAGTTGCTTTAGTTGAGTTATTTTTACTTTAATTGAGGCGAAAGATTTATGGAATGAGGAGCATAGTCAAGTCTATGTGACGAAATGCAATAAAGATTTCAACGAAAAGTAAAGCAAAAAGAACCAAATTAAAGGGCGTTTAGCTCAGTTGGTAGAGCGCTACCCTTACAAGGTAGATGTCACTGGTTCGAGTCCAGTAATGCCCACCATTTTTTAGGCTGCAGCGGTAGTTCAGTTGGTTAGAATACCTGCCTGTCACGCAGGGGGTCGCGGGTTCGAGCCCCGTCCGCTGCGCCACTTTTAATTTATCTTATATATTTTCATTTTAGCCTGTTTTTCTCTACAAACTCTTCTATTTTTATATCCTTTTGTTTCTGCTATCGTAAAAATCTTTATATCTAAATGCCATCAAGTTTTGCATAATCGCAAAAAGGATTATAAATGTTATAAAGTTACTCCCACCATAACTCAACATCGGCAAAGGGACCCCAACAACAGGGGCAAAACCTATCGTCATAGCTATATTTACACCCATATATATAAATATCATAAATGCTATCCCTATCGAGACAACTTTTATAAAGTATTCGGTGTTAAAAACACTAAGGCTTATAAGGTGAAAGATAAGTAGCATATAGATGATGGTAATCCCTAAGGCACCTATAAAACCGCTTCTCTCAACCAAAAAAGCAAATATAAAATCACTTGTCGCAATAGGCAAAAACTTCATCTGAGTTTGAGTAGCTTCATCTTTTGATTTACCAAAATACCCACCTGAACCTATGGCGATGATCGATTGCTTTACATGATAAGATGGTTTTTCACCTATAAAGTCATGTATCCTTGTTTTTTGGTAATCATGAAGTGCAAAGTTGTAAGCTAAAGGGAGTGCGATAGTTAAAGTGACTAGTATCCCTATCCATATCTTCCAATGAACACCTATAAAAAAAAGTATGCTATATCCTATCATAAGAAGCACTAGTGCAGTCCCTAAATCAGGCTCTTTAGCAATAAGCACAAATGGTATAAGTATATATAAACTTTTATGTAAAAAATCTTTTAACCTATAGCCTAAGTAGGGGGGAGGGGATTTGTTTATGATATATGCAAGCATCAAGATGAGTGCTGGTTTCATAAACTCTGATGGCTGGATTGTGGCACTAGTAAAAGGTATAGCTAACCATCTAGTTGCCCCTAATCTTGTTTGACCAAAAAACTCAACTGCTAAAAGTAGGGCTATATTTAGCCAATAAAAAAACGGTATAAGCCAACTCATCTTTCTTATAGGAAGTAGAAAAATAGCTATAAAAACTACAACAGAAAAAGCTACATAAGCTAAGAGCTTTTGTGCTAGTGCGGGGACTGCTTCGTTTATAAGTATATATGAAGTTATAACTATGGGTAAGATAAGAAGTATCGATATAAAGTCAAATTGTGTTAAAATACTCCTATCGATTTTCCACAAAACATATCCTTTTAAAAATTACGATATTCTAACACAAAGGCATTTAATGATTGGCAATAAGATGAGTTTTGTTTGCGAAAAATCTTTAAGACTCGATATGTTTTTATCTGTTAAGTTAGAGCGGAGTAGATCGCAAATTGCACTACTTATAGAAAGAGGATTGGTTAGAGTCGATGAAAAAGTTGTGCTAAAGAGTGGATTTAAGCTAAAAGAGGACTCAGTTATAGAGGTTTCTCAAGAAAAACCGCAACTAAATGGGCTAGTAGATGTAGATTTTGATGTTGAGATTTTGTATGAAGATAGCGATATTTTAGTTATAAATAAACCAAGTTCACTAGTGGTACACCCCGCACCTAGTACAAATATGGCTACATTGGTTGATTGGTTAAAATCTCGTGGTATAAATCTATCTACAATAGATGAGCGAGATGGGATTGTCCATAGGTTAGATAAAGGGACAAGTGGTGTTATGGTGGTAGCTAAAACCAATGAGGCCCATGAGATTTTATCGGCTCAGCTTAGAGATAGAACTATGGGTAGATTTTACCTTTGTGTGGTAGAACCGCCATTGAAAGAGCCTGTAATTGTTGATAAAAATATAGCTAGAAACCCAAAAAATCGACTAAAAATGGCAACTTTTAGTGAGGGTGGTAGAGAGGCTAAAACAGACTTTGTACCGCTGTTTAGTTCAAAAGATGAGCAGTTATCACTAGTTGCTTGTAGGCTTCATAGTGGTAGAACTCACCAAATAAGAGTCCATTTAGAGAGCATAAGTAGACATATAGTTGGCGATGATTTGTATGGTGTGAAGCTATCAAAACATATATCGGAACGGATTTTGCTTCATGCTTATATGATATATTTTACCCATCCCACAACTAAAGAGAGGGTTTTTTTTACTGCGGGATTTGATCAATACATGTTAGAGTATGTATATAAAAAATTTGAGAAGGAAGAGATAGAAAATGTTTTTAAAACTTATAACGATTGGAAGTGCTTTAGCGATATTTTTTAGTGGGTGTGTTACAAAAACACCATCGCCAAATGCAAAAATAGATGATAGTTTGCCAGTTGTGCAGATGACACAAAACTCAACAGTAGTAGATCATAGCTCCATAGCCCTTGAGTGGAAACTTATAGAGGACCCTAGAGTTGATGGTATCTATGTTTATAGAGTAGATATGCAAAAACAAAATACTACAGATAAAAGTAGCTACTACGACACCATAACAAGTAGATTTGCAACTCACTATGTAGATAGAAAAATAAAATCAGATAAGCAGTATGGGTACTATTTTAAAACCTACTCAGATGAGCTAATCTCAAAAAGCTCAGAGATGGTAACCGTAAACTCTTTGCCACAAATGGAGTCGGTTTCATGGATACATGCAACAGGCGGGATGCCTAGAACTGTAAAAGTTTTATGGAGACCGCACTCAAGCGAAAAGGTAAAATCCTATATAGTAGAGAGAAGAACCTTAGAAGATGCGAAGTATAAAAAGATAGCAACAGTAAATGGAAGGCTAAATGTTGAGTATATAGATAGTGAGTTAAAAGATAAATTTACCTACATATATAGAGTAAAAGCTCTAACATACGATGGCTTAGAGTCTTTACCTAGCCAAGAGGTGAGTGTTTCTACTAAACCGCTACCACTACCAGTAGAGCAAATAAGAGCTACAACAGATATGCCAAGAGCTATAAGAGTTGAGTGGGATTATATGCCAAATGAGGATTTTAATATATATAGAGTATATAGATCAACTTCTGTAAATAGTGGTTTTGAAGCTATAACAGATACTAAAAATAACTACTATATAGACTCTTTAAAAAATGATGGAAAAGAGTATTTTTATAGAGTTGGTGTGTTCGATAGAGACGGCTTAGAGAGCAATAACTCAAACTATACAGCAATGGGTAAAACACTCATAAAACCAAATACCCCATCTATAACAGGAGCTAAGATAGTTGATGGTAGAGTCCATATAACATGGATAAGTGTAGATCCTAGAGTTAAGAGTTTTATAGTTGAGAAAAAACACAAAAAAAACCTATTTGATAACAAAGTGACTCAGATAAAAGGTATAACTTCAAATGAGATTTATGACTCATATATACAAAATGGTGAGACATATATATATAAAGTCTATGCGATAGATGCAAACTCTATAGTATCAGAACCTAGTATAGAGGTAGCTATAAAAGTTAAAGATGAAGCGATAAATGCACAACCTATAAAAGAGCAAATACCAGATAATATAGTGCAAACTCCATCTAGCCCTACAATAGAGCCTCAAAAAAAGGTATCTCAAGAGCTAGAAGAGATCATAATGCCACTAGATGATTTTTAAGGTTATAGATGCCACATCTTCATATAAAAGAGTTCAAAGAGATAGAGCATAGTTCTAAAGGTGATATAGAGTTTGGTTTTGTAGCTTCAAATATCTCACATAAAGATGAGAAGCTAATATACACCAAACTAGAAGATAGAGAGTTTTTCTTGCTTTTAAAAGAGCAAGAGGATAAAACCTTGTTAAAGATAGACAAGGTTACAAAACCAGCAACAACCTACCTATCTCATAGGGCTTTGCTTGAGTATGCAGATATGGCAAATCTTGAGGTTTTACACTCAAATGTTATAGCTAACTCCAAAAGTATCCACTACGATGAGATGAGCTACTTAAAAGATATAGAGTTTTTTAGTGATGGCTTTAGTGATAGCAGAGAGTTAAGAGTTGAGGTTGGATTTGGTTCAGGAAGACACCTGCTCCATCAAGCTGTAAATAACCCCAATATACTTTTTATAGGTTTAGAGATACACACTCCATCGCTTGAGCAGGTTTTAAAACAGATAAATATTCAAAATATAAAAAATCTATACCTTTTAAACTACGATGCAAGACTTTTTTTGGAGATGTTAAAGTCAAATAGTGTAGGGCGGATATATGTCCATTTTCCAGTTCCATGGGATAAAAAACCATCTCGTAGAGTTATATCAAAAGAGTTTATAGATGAGGCAAAAAGAGTTTTAATGGTGGGTGGAAGAGTTGAGCTTAGAACCGATAGTGATAACTACTACAGCTACTCTTATGAGACTATGATGGAGCTAGAGAGGGCTGAGCTTTATATAAATAAAAACAAAGATATCGCCATAAGTAGCAAGTATGAAGATAGATGGAAGAGGCTAAATAAAAACATATACGACTTGACTCTTGTAAACGATGAGCATTCAAAGGATATAGCATTTGATTATAATTTTGATGATATCGATGTGTCGCTAAGTAAAGATAAACTTTTTGAACTTCATAGGTTTTTTAAAAAAACAGATGAGGCTTTTATAAATATAGAGAGAGTTTATGAGCTTAGAGATGGGGTTTTGCTAAGAGTTGCAATGGGTAGTTTTGCAAGACCACAAAGTATATATATGCTTATAAAAGATGCTAAAGCTAGATACTTTGCACAAAAACCTATAAACTCAAAAGCATCGCTAGTTTCGCACAATCTTATCAGAGAGGTTTTAAATGGATAAGATCATAGATGCTAAAGATCTAACTCTCTCTTACTCAAATGCTGAAGTGATTATAGATAGGGTAAATTTCTCTATACATAGAGGTGAGTTTGTATTTATAACAGGTAGTAGTGGTAGCGGAAAATCAACTCTACTAAAGTCACTCTATGGAGCTTTGAAATTTAAGCAAGGGAGTTTAGTTGTTGGTGGGGTTGAGCTAAATGGTATATCTTCTAGAAAATTAAACTTTCTAAGAAGACACTTAGGGGTGGTTTTTCAAGATTATAAGCTTGTAAAAGAGTGGGATATCGATAAAAACATTATGTTACCGCTTCTTATAAATGGTTTTGCTAAAAATATGGCATCACAACAGGTAGATAAGCTCTTAAAACATGTAAAACTTAATCTTCAAAGTGGAAAATACCCGCTAGAACTAAGTGGTGGAGAGCAACAAAGAGTCGCTATGGCTAGAGCTTTAGCTCACAACCCTGCTATCATACTAGCAGATGAGCCAACAGGAAACCTAGATGAGTACTCATCAGGACTTATTTGGAACCTACTTGAGGGGGCAAATGAGCAACTTGAAACCACGGTTATAGTGGTAACTCACCATATACCTGAAAATCTTCGAGTTAAGTATAGACATCTTCATATAAAAAATGGTGGCATTCGTGAAGTCGATTAGAAATCATATATCTTTAGTTTTAGCACTAACTAGCATACTCTTTTCAGTTCAGCTATATATACTTGTAGAGAGGTCTATAAGTGCTTATAATGTTAAGCTAAAAAACAACTACTCGATGATAGTTATGAGTAAAAAAGATATAACTCAAGAGGAGTTTTTACCTATAAATAAGCTTATAGCAAAAGCTACACCTATAGATGCTAACGAGGTTGCAACAAGGTTAAGTGGTGGCATAAAGAGTATAAATCTTGATCTTTTAAAACTATCTTTGCCAAAGTTTTACAAAGTAACACTCTCACACTATCCAACACCAGCAGAGATAAAATCGCTCAAAGATACACTTTTAAAACACCCATACATAACAAAAGTTGAGGATTTTTCATATAGCCACGATATAGTCTATAAACTCCTAATGCTTTTTAAAACAGTTGCAGCTTTGTTTGCAGGTGTGATACTTTTAGTAACAATGCTACTTATCTTTAAAGAGCTTCGTATTTGGCAATATCAGCACAATGAGCGGATGAGTATTATGAGCCTTTTTGGTGCTCCTCTTTGGCTAAGATCGGCGGTGCTTTTTAGACTAGCTATAGTCGATGCTATCATATCTAGTGTGATTATAGTTTCGATATTTACCTATCTAGCTCAAGATAAATGGGTGCTTAATGAGCTTAATGGAGTAGGGATAAATATAGTTATATTTGACTTTATAAACGACTCTATCTTTTTAGGGACACTAGCAGTGGGCATATCTATGCTCTTAGCAGTGCTTATCATCATCGCACATAAAGAAGAGGTATGAGACTTTTAGTTTTAGTTTTTGCTCTAACTTGTTTTAGTTATGCAAATATAAATACCAAGATAAAAGATACCACATCTTTGATAGATTCGGTTAGTAAAACCCAAAAAGAACTCAACTCAAAGATGAGTAAAAATGCTGAAGATATACTATCTCAAAAGCAAAATATATCTAACCAAGAGAAGCTCATAAAAGAGCTAGAGTATGAGCTAGAAGAGAGGGAGAGCCACTATGAGATAAGTAAAGTTCAACTTAGTGAGCTTCAAGGTTTGCAAGAAAATCTACAAAAAAATATAGACCAAACAGAGAGTGAGCTAAGAGAGGCGATATCTCAAAGTGTCGCGATATCTATAATCTTAGAGCAAAAATATAGTGCAACAGAGGAGTCTTTAGTAAACTCTGAAGTGTTTGCTTTGATGTTAAAGCAGGTAAAGCAAAAGATAGAAGATCTTCAAGCATCATATAAAGATAGCTCAAACAATATAAAAAATCTAAATAAAGAGATATCAAACCTTAGTTTAAAGATAAAAACCATAGAGGCAAAAAAACAAGAGGTTCTAAAGCTAAATGAGAAAAACAAAAAGATGTTAGCTTCACTAGAGAGTGCTAAAGAGAGCTACAAAAAAGAGCTAAGAGATATACTCAACAAACAAAATGAGTTAAAAACTACACTAAATCAACTAAATATCATAAAGATAGATGAGCTAAGAAAAGCAGAGGAGAAAAAAGCTCAAGAGGAGGCACTAAAAGCTAAAGATGTAGCGGTGGCAACTCATGATTTGCCAGATGTAAAGCAAAAGGGTAGCTCTTATCAGGATGTAAAAACCATACTCTATAATGGCAAAAAAACCATACCGCCATTTAAACCCTACACCATAACTAAAAAGTATGGAAACTATACAGACCCACTCTATGGCATAAAAGTTTTCAATGAATCGATAAATATGAAGTCATCTCAAAAAGATCAAAAAGTGCAAGTTGTTTTTAATGGAAAGGTTATATATGCTGATAGAACCGCGGTTTTAAATAACATAGTTATAGTTGAGCATGATAATGGGCTTCATACTATCTATGCAAACTTATCGCAGATTGCTCCATCTATAAAAAAAGGTACAAAGATAAAACAAGGAACTATCATAGGCAGGATAGATGATGAGCTTATCTTTGAGGCTACACAAAAGTCTTTTCACCTAAATCCGCAAACTCTTTTTGAGTGAAGATTACTTGTTGTCCTGAACTTGATTCAGGATCTCAAGCTATAGATTCCAAATCAAGTTTGGAATGATAAGGGGTTTCAAGCATAAAAAACTCTTCTCTAAACTAATCTCTCAACCCAAAGCTCAAAAACTCTATCAGGTATAAAATATCTATCGTCATTTTTATCTATTAGCTCATTTTTAAAAAGTGCTTCAACACTTGATTGTAGAGTCTGTTTTTTGATATTAAACTCTTCAAGAACAGCTTGAGCAAAAATCCCACTTTTATATTTTCCTACTATTTTTAGAGCTATTTTTTGATTATTTCCTAAGGTATCAAAAAGAAGTCTATAGCTTGAATCTTTTGAGCTTATTATCTCTTTTAAAGCACTATTTATCTGCTCTTTTGAAACAGTTTTCTCTTTTTGAATATATAGCAAATGCAGTATTTGCTGTATTAATTTTGTCTCACCATCGCTTTTTAGATATAGATATTCACACATTTCAAAACTTATATCTAAATATTTTTTTGAATATTCAAAAATATCTTCAAGATTTAGGGCTTGTAGCTCCATATGTGTTGCCATTTCATATAGTGGGGCTTTATACTCAAAAAGTGAAGTCAAAATATGTCTTTTTGAACCCAAAAATATATAAGAAATATTGCTTCTATTTTGAATATATTTTCTTAAAATTGCATCAAGATTAACATCTGTAATCTTTGCTATTTGTTGAAACTCATCTATTGCTAAGATTATTTTTGAAGTTTTTGATAGCTCGTTTAGTGAATTAAAAAACTCTTCCATCATCTCTTCAAAACCTAGACTTATAATATTTGGTTTTATAGAGTATTCAAGTGTGTTTGTATCGATAGTTGGCTCAAATCTAACTCTTTTAAATAGTTGGCTTAATTTTTTTATAGCATTTTTTAGTTCAAATTTTTTGCTAGTATGATTTGATAGAGCTTTTAAAAGATTAGATATAAAATCCTCTTTTGAAGTAATATCGAAAATATCTGTATATAAGCAGATATATTTTTTGTCATATTTTTCAAAAAGTGCATGAATAAGCGAACTTTTTCCCATTCTTCTTTTTGAAAATATCAAAGCATTGTTTGAATAATCTACCAAAGCTTCAAGCTTTTCTAACTCTTTTGCTCTTCCAAAAAACTCATCTTTTGAGGGTAATCTATCGTAAGGAAATGGAGAATACATATTAAACCTTTAGTATCTAAATTTAAATACTATTAGTATAGTAAAATAGTTTTGCAAAGTCAATACTAAAAGTATCTAGTTTTAGATACTTTTAATCTCTAACTAGCCTCTACTAAAGAGACTAGTTAGTTAAAGTTGCCTTCCTATCCCTTTAGTTAGATTTAGCATAAAGCTCAATCCTTTTAAGGTTTTCTCATCTATAGTACCCCAAGAAAAGTAAATAATTTTTTTGTAAAGTTTAATTCTGCTTAAAATAATAATATAGATTCCAGATCAAGCTTGGAATGACAAGGTTTTGAAATGACAAGAATTTTAGGATTAAATCGGCTCCCTATGGTACAAAAATGGCTCATTTTTAGCATCGCTCATTTTTGCTCTTGCCCTTAGTGAGTCCTTAAACTGGTAGCCTAGTTTTTCGCACTCTATCGCTTCATCTG
>JBAYYR010000015.1:0-17560 GCA_041672945.1 Sulfurimonas sp.
GCCGAGTTTTTATACTTATCGATGGCAGAGTCACACTTTTTGCTAAGAGCATACTCAAGTGCTAGTGCATCGGGGCTTTGGCAGTTTATGCCATTTACCGCTAAAAAGTTTGGACTTAGGATAGATGAGTATGTAGATGAGCGAAGAGACCCTATAAAATCGACCGAAGCAGCAGCGAGATACCTAAACTATCTTCACGATATGTTTGGTAAATGGTACCTTGTTGCTATAGCCTACAACTGTGGCGAGGGTAAGCTAAAACGAGCTATAAAAGAGGCAGGGAGCGATAAACTTTCGGTTTTACTTGATTCAGATAAAAAGTATATACCGCTTGAGAGTAGAATGCACATAAGAAAGATAGCAGCTCTAGCACTCATAGCAAACGATGAGAGCTTTTTACTAAAAAGTAGCTATGAGTATCTGTTAAACAGGGCTCAAGCATACCCTATGGCAACCATAAAGATACCGATGGGTGAGTCGCTAAGCAGAGTAGCTTCTATACTAAATGTACCAGTAGCAGATCTTCAAGCTATCAACAGACACCTAAAGTACGACTTTGCACCAGTTGGCTCAAAAGAGTATGAGGTCTATATACCCTATATAAAACTTGCAGATTTTAAACAAAACTACTCTGTAGATGAGAGTAAAATCCTAAAAGCAGTACATATAGTAAAAAGTGGTGAAAATATAGGAACTATCTCAAAAAAGTACGGTGTAGGTCCAAAAACACTTATGAGCTTTAACTCACTAAAGAGCGATAAGCTAAAGATAAACCAAAAGCTAAATATACCAAATATCGGCATTCCAAGTGCTTTGGTGGCAAAAAGCGATGTGGTTCATATAGTGAAAAAAGGTGATACACTTTTGAGTTTAGCTAAAAAGTACAAAACTACAGTAGCAAGTATAAAAACCAAAAATTCACTAACAAATGCAAATATAAAAATAGGTCAAAAGATAGTCATATAAGATGAAGAAGTATATATATTTAACATGTTGTGTGGGAGTTTTTTTTAGTGGATGCACATCGAGGCAGACGGCACCTAGTACTATATACCATGAGCCATCGTCTAAGCCTATAGGGATCTCTCATCAGCCACCAAGCAACAATGCCAAATTAGCCACAATGAGACCATACACCATCAGGGGTATCACATACTACCCAACAGTTGTGAGTGTGGGTAACCGCTCAAGCGGGATAGCTAGTTGGTATGGTCCAGATTTTCATGGTAAAAAGACTTCAAATGGTGAGATATACGATATGCACACCATGACCGCAGCTCACAAAACACTACCTATGAACACCATAGTAAGGGTTACAAATAAAAAAAATGGCAAAAGTGAGATAGTTCGTATAAACGACAGAGGACCTTTTGTAGCGGGTAGGATTATAGACCTATCAAACCTTGCGGCTAGAAAACTAGATATAGTCGCACAAGGTACTGCTCCAGTTGAGCTTGAGGTTTTAGGATTTGCTTCGGTTGGCTCAAAAACTATCCCAAGTACCGCAGAGCTTAAAAAATCTACTCAGAGTGTAGCTATAGGTGATTTTGCAGTGCAAATCGCATCGTTTGCAAGGTTTGAGGGTGCTACTATCACACAGAAAAAGTACGATGGTATAGATGGGTATAGTGCTATTATAAAAGATGCTCAAACACAAAAAGGGCGATTGTTTAGGATTTACCTAAAAGGGTTTAAGAGTGAGGCTGAAGCAAGAGACTATATAAGCAAGTCTAGCTTTAGTGGTGCATTTATAGTAAGAGAGGACTAAATGATAAGTAAAAGTAGAGTTACAAAAGAGACCGATATAACTATCGGCATGGATATAAATGGTAGTGGAAAAAGCAATATAGATAGTGGAGTTGGTTTTTTAGACCATATGTTAGAGTCATTTTCAAAACACTCTTTGATAGATTTAGATATCAAGTGCAAGGGTGACACACACATAGACTATCACCATAGTGTTGAAGATATAGGGATAGTGATGGGGTCTTTGTTTGCTGAGTCGGTTTATCCTGTTAGGTCTATGGAGAGATTTGGTAGTGCAAATATCGTTATGGATGAGGCTTGTGTAAGTTGTGATCTTGATATATCTAACCGTCCATACTTACACTACGAGGTAGATTTAGATGGAAAAATCGGCACTTTTGATGTAGAACTTGCTGAGGAGTTTTTTAGAGCATTTGTTATAAATGCTAGAGTAAGTGCTCATATAGTGGTGCTTCGTGGTAAAAACAAACACCATATAGTTGAAGCAGCTTTTAAATCCTTAGCCGTCGCACTAAGAAGAGCAATGGCTAAAAACGAGAAGATAGCGATTCCAAGCACAAAAGATGTTTTATGATAAAACTAGTTGTTTTAGATGTAGATGGGTGCTTGAGTGATGGTGGTATTATCTACTCAAGTGAGCTTGTGGAGTATAAAAAGTTCAATGTAAAAGATGGCTTTGCCATAGTCCACTCCAAAAAGCTAGGGCTTGAGTTTGCCATCATAACGGGTAGGGACTCAACTATAGTAAAACACCGTGCAAAAGAGCTAGGGATTGCCCATCTTTATCAAGGTGTAAAAGATAAACTTCAGGTTTTAAAGACTCTATGTTTGGAGCTAGATATAACTTTAGATGAAGTTGCCGCTATAGGGGATGATCTAAATGATCTTAAGCTTTTAAACTCTGTTGGGATTAGCTTTTGCCCAAAAGATGCAACTACTCATGTAGCCAAAGAGGTAGATGTAGTTTTAAGCAAAAATGGCGGTGATGCAGTGGTTCGCGAGATGATTGAGATAGTTTTAGCCAAAAATAACCAACTAGAGAATTTTTTAGCTCAATGGCGATGAAGTACTTTTTTGTAGCTATTTTTGCTATCTTTGCGGCTATTTATCTGCTTTTTAAGCCACTTGAGTTGGCTCAAAGCAAGAGTGGTGAAATCGCATCTTTAAATATTTTTGATTTTACTATGTATGAGTTTAGTGCCATAGGGCTAAGTTCAATACTAAAAGGTGTTGAGGCTAGTAGATTTAGCGATAGATATACCATAAAAAGCCCGATCTATACAGACAATACAGGCGAATTTTTATCTCATCTAAGCTCAATTGATGGTCTATATAAAAACGATATTTTATATCTAAACAAAGATGTAAAGTATACTAGGGATGATGGGCTAAAGTATTTTTCCCAAGAGGCAACATACGACACTAAGAGTAAAATAGCCACAACAAAAAAAGATTTTGAGGCATTTATGGGTAAAAATAGAGCAATTGGCGATGATTTGAAGTACAATAACGAAAAAAATACCCTAAAAGCAAAAAATGTTTTTATAACTTATAACATAGAGAGAAAAAAATGAAGATTTTATCATTATTATTTATATTTGTAGCTACTTTTTTAAGTGCAGAAGAGCTTAAGATAAAGGCACTTGAGTATAGCGGAGATCAAAATAAAGGGATTTCTATATTTACAGGAAATGTCCATATGACAAAGCTAGAAGATGAGCTAATCGCCGATAAGGTGACTGTCTATACAGACAAGGAGAACAACCCGACAAAGTTTGTAGCAGAGGGAAATGTATCTTTTAAGATGACTTCAGAAGATGGGGCAAGGTACAAGGGAGTATCACAAAAAGCTATATATTTGCCAAATGAAAAAGAGTACCATTTTTATATCAAAGCTCATCTGATTCAACTAGATGATCACAAAGAGATTATGGGTGATGAGGTTGTTTTTAAGAGTATCGAGGGCAAGGCGTTTGCTAAGGGGGCTAAAGATGAGCCTGTTATTATGATATTTGATATAAAAGATGATAAAAAGAAAAAATCAACCCCAAAGGGAGATGAGTAGTGGTAGATATCATCAGTGCAAAGTTTAAGGACTCACTTGCATCTATAAAAACAGCCCCGCCTAGCGAGGAGTTTAACGAGGTTGTGTTTATAGCTAGATCAAACACAGGCAAAAGCTCTTTGATAAATGGACTTACAAACATCTCATCTCTAGCAAAAGTCTCACAAACTCCAGGTAAAACTAGGCTTATAAACTATTTTGATGTTGTCTATCTAAACCGTGAAGATGATACAAAACTTGATGTAGTATTTGTTGATTTACCTGGATTTGGGTATGCAAAAGTCTCAAAAAGTTTAAAAGATGAGTGGGAGGAGAGTTTGACAAATTTCCTTTTAAAAAGGGAAAATATATCACTTTTTATACATTTAGTCGATTCAAGACACCCTCATCTTGAGATAGATAGATCGGTAGATGAGTTTTTAAACCAGATAAAAAAACCACACCAAAAGATTCTAAAAATCTTTACCAAGATAGACAAACTTAACCAAAAAGAGCAGAGTGCATTAAAAAAAGAGTTTGGCGATGTGCTTGTTTGTTCAAGTGCTAAAAAGCGGGGGCTAAAAGAGATAAATAGCACCATCTATAAGATACTAAAAGAGGCACAAGATGAGCATAGAGCTAACTAAAGCCAAGCTAAGCGACATAGATGAGATGCAAAAACTTGTCTATCCAGAGATAGAATCTGGTATCATACTACCTAGAAGTGATGATGATGTAGCGACAAATATCCGCTCATATATACTTGCAAAAGAGGGTGGGGCTATAGTTGGTTTTTGTGCCCTACATATACACACAAAAGAGTTAGCCGAGACAAGATCGCTTATAGTAAAAGAGGATAAAAGAGGCAAAGGGGTAGGTCAAGCACTAGTAAATCAAGCCATACTTGAGGCTAGGGCTTTGGAGCTAAAAAAGGTTTTGACTCTAACATACCAAAAAGATTTTTTTGAAAAACTAGGTTTTGTGGAGATTCCAAAAGAGAGCATTCCTGAACATAAGATATGGGCGGATTGCATAAAGTGTAAGTTTTTTCCAGTATGCAACGAAGTATCATTGATAAAAGAACTCTAAAACCGCTTTTTTTATTAGCACTATTTGTTATCTATAGTGCACTTAACTCTATTTATATATTTTTACCACCACTAGCTGGGGTGCTTTACTTGCTTTTTAGCAGAGCCAAAAAATCACAAGATATCTATATACTCATTTTGGTTATAGTCGCTATGCTCATCTTTGAAGCACAAAATGGCTATATACTACTTAGCTTGGTGTTTTATTTTTTATTTATGGATAAGTTTTTGATGCCAAAAGTAGACTCTGTTTTTAGTTGCTATAGTTGTAAAAACTTTCTAATGGTATTTTTTAGCTACATAGGTTTTTATATATTTTATATGCTAATTGCTAAGATTTTTATGATAGATGAGCCTGATATATCGTTTTTGGTTCTATACTACATAGCACTTGAGTTTTTTATAGTTGGGCTTTTTCTATGAAAATGAAGTTTATAATCTTTTTATTTATGGCTATATGGCTAGGGATTTTAAGTAGGGTCTATTATCTCTCTGTAAAGTCAAACGATTTTTATGAAAAACTATCGAGTCAAAATAGCATAAAGATTGAAAAAATAGCTCCTATAAGGGGTGAAATACTAGATATAAACAAAAAGCCAGTTGCCATAAATGAGCTAGGGTTTAAAGTGCTACTAGCTCCTCACTTAGGAGTTGAGCTTGAGAGCGAAGTTGATGAACTCTTGGAATTATTGCCCGATTTTGATAAAGAAAAAATCATAAAAGAGTATAAAAAAAACGACTCTTACTACAACCATAAACCTATAGAGGTGATCCCTTTTGTCTCTTATGAGCAGAGCATGCCTGTTTATACAAAACTAAGTCTAAAGAAAAATGTAGAGGTTGTCTCCTCGCCAAAAAGATACTACCCTTATGAAAAAGTTGCAGCTCATGTGCTAGGTTATGTTGCTAGAGCAAATACTCAAGATGTAGAAGAAGACCCACTTTTAGAGCTTATAGGTTACAAGGGAAAAAGTGGTTTAGAGAACTACTATAACGACTATTTGCAAGGTGAAGCGGGGGAGAGAGAGGTTAAGGTAAATGCTAAAAACCAAAAGATAGAGGAGCTATCTTACATAAAACCAGATGAGGATAGAACTCTTATTTTAAACATAGATATAGAGCTTCAAGAGTTTATATCTACCCTTTTTGAGAACAAATCTGGTGCTGTTGTTGTGATGGGAGTCGATGGGGCGGTTTTAGCTGCTAGTAGTTTTCCAGAGTATAATCTTAACTCTTTTATATCGGGTATATCGAGTAAGGAGTGGGATAGAATCATAAACTCTTTGGAAAAACCATTTACAAATAAACTCATAAACGGACTCTATCCCCCAGGTTCTATCATAAAAAACTCTTTGGGGTTGATATTTTTAACCTCAAATGAGGTTGGTAAAAATTTTAATGTTTTTTGTACCGCAGAGCTACCTGTAGGAAATAGAGTCTTTAGGTGCTGGAAGGGCATCGGACATGGACATACCGATGTTATTAAGGCGATTAGGGAGAGTTGCGATGATTATTTTTACAAAGGTTCACTAAAGTTAGGCATCGATAAGATGAGTAGAGGTTTTTTAAACCATGGCTTAGGTGCAAAAACTGGTATAGATTTGCCAAATGAGTTTATAGGGACAGTCCCATCTCGTGAGTGGAAAATGCAAAGATTTCAAAAGCAGTGGTATATCGGTGAGACGGTAAATACCTCCATAGGGCAGGGGGATTTTCTAACTTCACCTATGCAAATAGCAGCAAACACAGCTCTTATGGCAACAGGAAAACTACCTACCCCCCGCTTGGTTAAGTATAAAGGTGATGAGGAACTAGCACCCGCATATAGAGATGTTTTAAGTAAAGATGAGCTTCAAGCACTTCCGACTATACAAAAAGCTATGTATGAGGTGTGTAACTCGTACGGTGGAACCGCTAGAAACTACCTAAATACAAAAGTGAAGATAGCGGGTAAAACAGGAACCGCACAAGTTGTTGGTATAAAACAAAATATAAAACAAAGAGAGCTAGAACATGAGATGGCATACTACAACAGATCTCATGCTTGGATGAGCACTTATGGACCTTACGATAAACCTAAGTATGTAGTGAGTGTTATGGTTGAGCATGGTGGACATGGTGGAGCCGCCACTGGTGGCATAGTCTCTGCCATATATGATAAGTTAGTTGAGCTAGGCTACATCGAGCTAGATGAGTCTAAATAGATTGTCTAACTATAAGGCTATCTGGTAGGTTGTGTAGCTTGATAAGCTCTTCTTCTTTAGCTCTCATCTGCCCCTCATCTACTTCATGATCATACCCAAGTAGATGCAAAATCCCATGTATAAAAAGCAGAGTAAATTCATCGTTATAGCTATGTTTTAGCTCATCTGCTTTTGTTGTTATATGGTGTGATGATATAACTATACTACCAAGTGGTGACATAGGTACATCTTCGAGTGGAAAACTAAGAACATCGGTTGATTTGTCGATGTTTCTGGTTTGTTTGTTTATATCTCTCATGGTAGCTTCATCAACTACTAAAAGCTCTATATCTTTAGAGCTAAGCGATGAGGCTATTTTTTGAACTAGCTCTAAACTAAGAGTTAGTTCGCTTTGGTTGTCAAACTCTATCAAACTTAGGCTTGTATGTTAAGGCTCATACCCAAACCTGTGTTTTGTGCAACTTGTTGTTGCATCTGCTGAGTTTGTTGTGTTTGCTCTTGCATACCCTCTAAAACTCTTGAGACCTGCGACTGCTCAACATCTTGAGCCTTTTTTAGAGCTTCGATCCCTACGGTGTCATTTGCATTATTTGCTAAAGCTGAAATTTCCATTTGAACTCCTTTGTTATAATTATACTATCGGTTTTATTTATATTAAGTTAAAGGTCGGGTTTAGATGAAAAAAGCGGTAGCTATCATGAGTGGAGGACTTGACTCCACACTATGTGCATATATGTTAAAAGATGAGGGTTATGAGGTGGTGGCACTACACTTTAACTACTCGCAAAAAACACAACAAAAAGAGCTTGAGAGTTTTGGAATGCTTTGCAATAAGCTAGATATCACAAACCGCTATATTTTAGATATCGACTTTTTTAACTACATAAGTGCTTCATCTTTGATAGATAAAGCTATGAGTGTCCCAACAGATGGGCTAAGCGATAGTGTTCCTTCTACTTATGTACCTTTTAGAAATGGTATATTTTTAAGTATTGCAGCAGCTTTGGCTGAGAAAGAGGGGGCTGGTGTTGTAGCTATAGGGGTTGTTGAAGAGGATAGTAGTGGGTACCCTGATTGTCGCGAAGGGTTTATAAAATCTATGCAAAACTCTATAAACTTAGGTATAAAAGATGAGACAAATATAGAGCTATACACCCCAATAGTCCATCTAAGTAAAGAGCAAATTGTGAAAAAATCACTAGAGTTAGGCGTGGCACTTGAGCTTACATGGAGCTGTTATCAAGCTCAAGATGAGGCTTGTGGAGTTTGTGATAGTTGCAGACTTAGGCTAAATGGTTTTAAAAAGGCTAAAGCGGTTGATCCTATCAAGTACAAAAACAGTTAGTTTTAAAGAGCTAAAATTAAAGCATATCTTAAACAAAAAACTAAAACATAGCTATATATCTATCTCAAAAAGTGGCGAAATAGTTGCAAAAACCCCATCGCTAAAACTTCTAGATGAGCTACTTTTAAAAAAAGAGAGCTGGATACGAAAACACCTAAAAACTATAGAGCAAAATAGGGCTAAATCTATAGTTTTAAAAGAGGAGATTTTACTTTTTGGTGAGGTTGTAAAAGTTCCAAAAACTCTTGAGATTTCATTGGCTAAAAGTAGAAGTGAGAGTGGAGTTTTAAGGTGCTATGATCTGTTTTATAAAGATTTGGCTAAAGTTTATCTTGTTGCTAGAGTTGAGTTTTTTGCCTCTTTGATGGGGCTAGGTTATAGTGAGCTTAGGTTTAAAAAGCTAACTCGCAGATGGGGAAGTTGCTCAAACAAGGGAGTTATAACACTAAATACCAACCTTTTAAAACTCAAAAAAGAGTACATAGACTATGTTGTAGTGCATGAGTTGGCTCATCTAGTTTTTTTTAACCACTCAAGGAGTTTTTATGAGCTAGTTAAAAAGTATATACCAGAGTACAAAGCCTTGCAGCTAGAGATATCTAAAACTCAAATGTAAGCTGTTTTTGTGATGGCAAACTACTCTCAAGTATGCTTTTATCGCACCCAATTATAAGGGCAAAGTGAAATGACTCTTTTTTTAAGATATCTAAAATCTCACTCTTTGATTCATAAGTATATATATGTTCATCTTTTTTTGACATAGAAGCGGGTAGCACAAATACCGACTTAGCCCATGGGGCATTTTGTTTTAAAAACTCTAGTTGATTCTCAAAAAGAGTTGTATCTTGTTCAAAGATGAGTACTTTTTGGCTTGAGCCGAAGTTTTTTACCTCTAAGTTGTTGTTTACAAAAATCGCCTCAAAATGTCCTAGATTTGTAAAATTTTTTAGCTTATAAGGGATATTTTTAGTATCTAAAAAGTCTAAAATATTATCAAGATAGCTCATAAAAAGGGGGCTTATAAGGACTCTTTCATAAAAATTATCTCTATATATAAAAGATGTCTCAAAAAGAGTCTGCTCTATGATGATGCTATGCTCTTTAGCAAGTGGCAACTCTTTAGCCGATGGAAATATATAGCTATCTTTTTGTAAACATAAAACTATACTTTTTGACTCAAGTTGGTTTAGTTTTAAAAATATATCTTTTGGTGTGCCACTTATGGCACTAAAGCTTGGTGTAGTCGATAGATTTTGTGCTAGTTTTAGCTCTATCTCATTTGCCTCATAGTACTCAAGCTCTTTATCTATAACCATAAATCTTGCAAGAGATTTGAGTGCCATATCTAGGGATTCTACCTTAAGCCATGCTATCTCAGAGTCACTTATGTTCACCTCGCCACTAAAGATAACAACATAAGCCCCGTTTTCTACCGCTTCAGCTATTTGAGTGTTTTCATATGCAAAAAAAAGATCGCCCCTTTTTATATCTTTTGCCTCAAAGCAGACATCTAAAAAAGATGATATTGTAGGGGTGTTTAAGAGTTTTGCTCTAGTTAGGGCGATAAGATTATCTAGTTTCATCCAATGGCACTACCGCTAATCCTTCTTCTCTCAGGTCTAATTAGGCTTAGTCCATGCTCATCTTTAGCGGCTAAAACCATCCCTTGAGACACCATCCCCATAAGTTTTGCTGGTTTTAGATTTGCCACTATACAAACCTGAGTATCGACTAGCTCATCTATAGTGTAGTAGGCTTTTATACCTGCGACTATTTGTCTAGGAGACTCTTCGCCTAAATCGACTAAAAGCCTATATAGCCTATCGCTTTTTGGTACCTCGTGAGCCTCAAGTATAGTTCCAACTTTTAGAGATGTTTTGAAAAAATCACCTATCTCTATGACCCCAATCTCCTCTTTTTCACTCTTTTTAGCACTCTGCTCTTTAGCCTCTTTTTTTGGCTCATTTGGCTGTGCAACAGGTGATTCTTGCATAAGTGGTGCCTCTATACGAGGAAAAAGTGGTGGAGTTTGTTTTATGTTAAAAGTATCTAGCAACTCTTTATTTATGATGTATCTTGTGTAGCTACTATTGTCTATAGTTATGTTTAGTGCATCTGCTATAGCTTTTGTGGTGTTTGGCATAATAGGGTGGAGCATTATAGAAGCTTTTGCTAGTATATTTGCAACTAATGCAACAGTAGCAAGTGCTTCATCAGTTTTTCCCTCTTTTACCTTTACCCACGGTGCATGTTCTTCTATCGCTTTATTGCCTATAACAAAAACTCTCCAAAGCTCCTCTAGGTACCTATTTGTTTGAACATTTTGCATGTAAGTATCTAGTGAATCTAGTATAGTGTGTGTCGCATCTAGCTCTTTTTGGTGGTACTTTTTAACATCACTACTCGCTATAGAGTACTCAGAGTATTTCCCACTCATACCGATAATGCGGTTTAGTAGATTTCCTAAGTCATTCCCTAGTTCAGAGTTTATACGATCAATCAAGGCTCTTTGTGAAAAATCTCCATCTTGCCCAAAAGGCACCTCTCTAAGCATAAAGTATCTTAGATTTTCAACTCCATAAGCTTTGCTAACCTCTTTTGGATCGACAACATTCCCTTTTGATTTACTCATTTTTTGCCCATCTCTAGTCCACCAGCCGTGTGAACATATATGTTTTGGTAAAGCTAAACCTAAGCTCATCAAAAATGCAGGCCAATATATAGCATGAAAACGGAGGATATCTTTACCCACAAACTGCATAAAAGCGGGCCAGTAGTCTATAAGCTTCTCATCATCACCATACCCAAGAGCAGTTATATAATTTAGTAGTGCATCTAGCCAAACATACATAACATGCTTATCATCTTTGATCGATTCGGGCATTTTAACACCCCAGCTAAAGCTAGTTCTAGTGACTGAGAGATCTCTTAGCCCACTTTTTACAAAGTTGATAATCTCATTTGCTTTTGAGCGAGGCATGATAAAATCGGGATTTGTTTCATAGTGTTTCAGTAAGGCTTCTTGATAGTTTGAGAGTCTAAAAAAGTAACTCTCCTCTTTTACAACTGTAGTGCTTCTACCACAATCTGGACAAAACTCATCATCTACAAGCTGAGCCTCTGTAAAAAAAGTTTCACAACTTATACAGTAGTGACCCTCATAAAAATCTTTATAGATATCACCTTTTGCATTCATAACCTCAAAGGCTTTTTGGACACCTTTTTTGTGTTTTTTATCGGTTGTTCTTATAAATTGATCGTAACTTATCTCAAAATCATCCCAAAGATTTTTAAACAAAGCACTTATCTCATCGGCAAAAACTTGAGTATCTTTCCCCGCTTTTTTAGCAGACTCCTCTATCTTTTGACCATGCTCATCTGTACCCGTTAAGAAGTAAGTATCACGATCTTTTAACCTCTCATATCTAGCTAGAGTATCGGCCATAAAAGTTGTGTAGGCATGACCTATATGTGCTTCACCATTTACATAGTATATCGGGGTTGTTATGTATCTTTTCATATTTTCTCCATTTTAACTTAAAACTCAAATCCGCCAGTATCGCCTTTTGACATACTATCGTAAACCGCTTTTATATACTCATCTCTAAGCTCACAATCTAGGAGCTTTTCACACCCTAAACAACTAGTGAGATTTTTGCTATTTTGGCACTCATGGAGCTTTTTTAACATCTCATCTAGTTTTAGCTCAAACTCATCCATTTTTTGAGTAAACCTCTTTAACTCTTGCTATCTCATAAGATGAGCCAAAAAAGCATGGGCTTGTGTCGTGTGGGTGAGAGCACCCCATATCTAGCACTCTTTTGCTCCCATCTATACCCTCACCAAATGCCTTTTCAAATATAAAAGCAAAAGGGAAAACCTCAAAAAGCTTTCTAAGTTTTCCATCTGGCCTATCTGATGTTGCGGGGTAGCTAAATAGTCCGCCACCTTTTAGGAGTATTTGGTGTAAATCTGGAACCATTCCACCAGAGTATCTTAGCCTATAACCCTCTTTAAAAAAGCTATCGACTAGCTCTTTGTGGTAGCTTGTCCAGTTTTGTTGAGTTCCACCTGGAGCATTTAGTTTGCCTTTTTTATTTAGCCTTATCTCTTTTACAAACTCAAAGTTTTCACCTTGAAGTAGATGAAGTTTTGTTTTGTTGTGGGCAAATACCATCTCAACTCTAGGTCCATAAACAACATAACAAGAAGCAACCATCTTTTTTGCACTAAACTCACCATCATATATCCCAAATATCGAACCAACGCTAAGGTTTACATCTATCAAAGATGAGCCATCTAGCGGATCGTAGGCTATGAAGTATTTGCCATCTTTGTGGAGTGATATAGGGTTTTCTTTCTCTTCACTTGCTAGTGTGTTTATCTCCTCAAGGCGGGAAAACTCCTCTTCTATGATCATATCGCACTTGATATCAAGCTCTAGTTGAGTCTCACCCGAAGCATTCTCTTTTTGAGAGTAGCCTATCTCTTTTGTATCTATCGCCTCTTTTATCCTTATAGCACTTCGTTGTATCGCCTTAAAAATCCTATCCATCTCTACACCTCCTTAGCATTTTTATATATCCACTCTATAACTTTTTGCGGATCGTTTAGCTCTAATATCTCTATGTTTTTTGGTAAATTTTTTATACTATCATCTGTTGCTATAGCATCTATGTAGCCTAAGTAGCTGATATCTAGCTCATCTCTAAAGACTCCTATTCTAGGGAGTTGCAGGTTTTTAAGTCCCTCAACTAGGAGTATGTCAAAATCATCAAATAGCCTTATCATCTCATCTAAATCTTTTTGTTTTTGGGAAAAATATGTGGTTTTAGTAGGGGAGGTGACTATAACTTCAGCTCCAGTGTTAGAAAATCGGTAGCTATCCTTACCCTCAACATCAAACCTTGCTTTATCTTTTGGGTCGTGCTTTATGATGGCAACCTCTTTTTTATGTTCGTGTATAAGTAGCCTTGCTACCTTTAGTATAAGTGTTGTTTTGCCACTATTTGATGGTCCTGTAAATGCTACTGCTAGTCGTTTTTTCAAGTTTTTGTTTCGCTTAATTTTTTGGGTGATTATACTAAAAGCAGATTAAAAAACTGATTAATCCCCAAGAGCAAAAGCTCTTCTTCATCGGGGATGTGTGTTTTAGCCCCTGTGCTTCATACGGGCTAGTTTTATTTGCCTCCTTTTAAAAATCTATCAAACTCACTAGCAACACTTGCAACCCCTCTTCTTGCATAGATGAGTGGTATATTTTGCTCTTTCGCATCCTTTTTGAACTGATACATAGAGTTGTGACTTAAAAAATCACTAATCATAATGATGGCATCTGTTTTTGTGGGTATCTTTTTGTGTGAAGTTGATCTTCTTCTAGAGTCCCAATGTGTTGTGCTTGTGGCACCGAGCGATTTTAACATCTCTAGTATGGAGTTTATCTTATCTCCACCTATCACTAATACTGACATTTTGTATCCTTTGTATTGATAATCATTATCGTAATACTATAGTAAAAAAACTTAAAAATATCTTATATTGATAGTAATTATCAAAAAACTCTAAATCTTTTTTTGAGATATAATTTCTTATGCAAAATAGAGAATTTTTTAAAAGAGTCATAGATACTCAAAGTGTAGATATAGAGGTAGATACATCGCTTGAAGTAGATAAAAAGTATGCTTATCTTTTTAGTCTGTTTATAAAGTGCGATGTAGATGAGGAGTTTTTAGAACTAAAAGAGGTACTTATAACTCTTGTTGGCGATGTCTATGCAGGTTTTAGGCTAGTAGATGGTTGGTGTGAGCTTTACTTTTATGTAAAAGAGCCAAAAGGGGTTGAACAAAAAGTTCAAAAAGTGCTACAAGATAGTAGGTTAAAGTATGAAAATAGCATAGTTAAAGATGTTAAATGGGACTTTTATCATAAAAATCTCTCTCCAAGTGAGTTTGAGTTTTTACTTATTGATGGGTTTAAGATAGTAGATGAGCTTGAACTTGAGGGGGATGATATAACAAAACCTAGAGAGAATGAGCACTATATATTTTTCGATACTCCAACTCAAAAAGATAGGTTTTTAAGTAAAGCAGAGAAACTAGGGTATATCTACAAAGATGAGATAGAGTCAGATAGTTATGGTATAGCAATAGTCAAAGAGGATACTTTGAGTAAAGATAGAGTGTTTGAGTTTACTAAAGAACTCTACGAACTAGTAAAAGAAGATAGAGGCATTTATGAGCTTTGGAGTACAACTTTAAGTAGGTAAAAGTCATCTAAAAAATGGTAAAATTGTGGCTATATTTGCCATCAAAAAAGATAATAACAAGGATGAGAGATTGAAAAATACAACATTAATTATAGGTGCAGGTGGAGTTAGTCGTGTGGTTGTACATAAGTGTGTACAAAATAGCGATGTTTTTGGACATATAGTTTTAGCTAGTAGAACAAAAAGCAAGTGTGATGATATAAAATCAGAGTTGCCAAATGCAGAGATAACCACCGCAAGTGTAGATGCCGATAGTGTAGATGAGCTGGTAAAACTTATAGAGTTACATAAGCCTAATATCGTTATAAATGTAGCGCTACCCTATCAGGACTTAACCATTATGGATGCTTGTATCGCTACAAAAACTCCATATCTAGATACCGCAAACTATGAGCATCCAGATGAGGCAAAATTTGAGTATAAACTCCAATGGGCTAGAGATGAGCAGTTTAAAAAAGCGGGTATTATGGGACTACTTGGGAGTGGGTTTGACCCTGGAGCGACAAATGTTTTTTGTGCATATGCTCAAAAACACTACTTTGATGAGATTCACTACATAGATATACTCGATTGTAATGCAGGGGATCATGGCTACCCTTTTGCAACAAACTTTAACCCTGAAATTAATCTTCGTGAGGTTAGTGCAAATGGTAGATACTGGGAAAATGGTGAGTGGATAGAGACTAGGCCTATGGAGATTATGCAGGTTTGGGATTATCCTGAAGTGGGGCCAAAAGATAGCTATTTGCTTTACCATGAAGAGATGGAGTCGCTTGTAAAACATATAAAAGGGCTTAAGAGGATAAGATTTTTTATGACATTTGGACAGAGCTATCTAAAGCATATGGAAGTGCTTCAAAATGTTGGAATGTTAGGGATTGAGCCGATTGAGCATAAAGGGATGAGTATAATCCCTATCGAATTTTTAAAGACACTTTTACCAGATCCTGCTAGTTTGGGTGCTAGAACAAAAGGTAAAACAAACATAGGTATAGTCGCCGAGGGGTTAAAAGATGGTAAAAAAAGAAAAATCTATATCTATCAGGTAAAAGACCATGAAGAGTGTTATGCTGAGACAAACTCTCAAGGCGTATCTTACACTACAGGGGTTCCAGCTATGATAGGTGCAAAGCTTATGTTAAAGGGTATCTGGAGTGGGGTAGGGGTGTTTAATATGGAGCAGATGGATCCAGATCCATTTATGCAAGAGATGAACATTCAAGGGCTTCCTTGGCAAATAAAAGAGTTGGATGTTTAGGTGCTAAATATGGACAAAATCCCTTCTCCTTGTTATGTTTGCGAGGAGGAGTTGCTTGAGAAAAATTTAAAACTCCTTAGTTATGTAAAAGAGCAAAGCGGAGCTAAGATCATACTAGCACTCAAGGGTTTTGCTATGTGGAGTACTTTTGAGCTTGTTAGAAAATACCTTAATGGGTGTACTTCAAGTGGGCTTCATGAGGCACTTTTGGCTCACCATGAGTTTAAAAAAGGTGATAAATCTTTAGAGGTTCATACCTACTCACCAGCTTTTAAAGAAGAAGATATAAAAGAGATTGCTACCATAAGTGATCATCTGGTTTTTAACTCACCAGCACAACTCTTTAGGTTTAAAGATATAGTAAAAAAGCTAAACCCGTCTTGTAGTCTCTCTCTTCGCATAAATCCTGAGGTCTCATCTTCTCCTAAAGATATCTATAACCCTTGCTCTGCTTATAGTCGCCTTGGTACAACTTTTAAGAACTTTGATAAGGCGGTGTTAGAGCATATAGATGGGCTAAATTTTCATGCACTTTGTGAGCAAAATGTAGATGCACTTGAAGAGGTTTTAGAGGCTTTTGAGGCAAATTTTTCGAGCTATTTTAAAAACTTAAAATATATAAACTTTGGCGGTGGACACCATATAACAAGAGAAGATTATGATGTAGATAGGCTTATAAAAATCATTAAAAACTTTAGGGAAAAATGGGGAGTTGAGGTCTATCTTGAACCTGGTGAAGCTGTTGGTTGGCAGTGTGGATTTTTGTTATGTACTGTACTAGACACCTTTAGAAATGGTATGGATATAGCGATACTTGACACTTCAGCCGAGGCACATATGCCAGATACTCTTGCTATGCCTTATCGTGCAGAGATTAGGGGAGCTAGTGGGGCGGGAGAGAAGAGTTACACTTATAGATTAGGTGGAAATACCTGTTTGGCGGGTGATATCATGGGGGATTACTCTTTTGATAAGCCTTTAAAAGTTGGTGATAGACTTATATTTGAAGATCAAATCCACTACACATTTGTAAAAAATACAACATTTAATGGTATAAAACTTCCATCTTTGGCTATTTTGAAAAAAGATGGAGAACTTGAGGTTGTAAAAGAGTTTGGGTATGAAGAGTATAAAGGTAGGCTAAGCTAAAGAGATAGTGCATATCTCATATGTTTTTCTATCTCTTTTTTATCACAAGCAGAGTTTGTAAAAAGCATATTTGCTAAAACCCCTTGACCTAAAAGCATATCTAGCCCATCTTTTGTCGGGATATTTTTACTTTTTGCTAGTTTTAAAAATGGTGTAACTTTGCCATATATGGCATCGGTTGCATAGTTTGTGTTAGATAGCAGCTCATTTAGTAGCTCAAGCGGAGCAGGGAGATCCTCATCTTTTAAACCAGCACTTGTTGTGTTTATAACTATGTCGTATTTTTTTGGTTTAAAGCTACTCCATGTAAAAGTATTAAACTCTTTAAAGTAAGCTAGATTTGCTTCACTTCTATTTAGTATATCTACTTTTATATCTTCAAGTTTTAATCTTTTTGCAAGAGCTTTTGCTGTTCCACCAGCCCCTATAATAAGTGCGGT
>JBAYYR010000016.1:0-16928 GCA_041672945.1 Sulfurimonas sp.
CTTACAAAGGGGATACGATCAAGTTATACACGATGTTTGCCTTATGGATCTACCTGTAGTTTTTGCCCTAGACCGCGCTGGTATAGTAGGTGAAGATGGCGAAACCCATCAAGGTGTTTTTGACATAAGCTTTTTAAGAGCCATCCCAAATATGACACTTTTTGCTCCACGAGATGAAAAAAGCTTCCATCAAGCGATGGGATTTGCTGCAAGCTATAGCCATCCATGTTCGCTTAGATACCCTAGGGGCTCATTTTTTGAGACCGATTTGCCTGAATCTATACCTTTTGAGTTAGCAAAATCACAACTGCTTGTATCTAATAGTAGCGATGTGCTTTTTATCGGCTATGGAAATGGTGTTGGTAGAGCCTATAAGACATCAAAACTACTAGATTTTGAAGTATCACTTTTAGATTTAAGATTTGTAAAGCCGTTAGATGAGCAAATGTTACTAAACTTAGCGACTAAGCACAAAAAATGGTTTGTATTTAGCGATAGTGCCAAAATGGGCGGAGTTGGTAGCGCTTTACTTGAGTTTTTATCACTCAAAAATATTACCGATATATCGCTACACACCTTTGAGTATGAAGATAGCTTTATAACTCATGGTAGCACCCAAAAAGTAGAAGAGTCTTTAGGGTTAAGACCTGAGCAATTAGCTAAAAAGGTTGCATCATCACTTGAGGCATAAAACCTTCATCTCTCCAAAACGACACTTTGTCATTCCAGACTTGATCTGGAATCCAAAACAATAGATCCTGAGTCAAGCTCAGGATGACAACTATCTAGTAAAGCCCAAATCTCCCGTCGTTTCTTTTATATAAAACTCTAGTTTTCCCATCGTTATCTAAAAATATCTCAAACAATCTTCCACTCTCTTTAAGCTCATTTAAGACATCTTCAACCTCTCGTGGTTTATAGAGTTCTAACTCAAGTGGCACTATCTCATCATCAAGGTTTTCGCTTACCTCATTTACATTTAACATAGCGGCTGATTCTATCTTAGCCTCATTTCCCCCATCTTTAAAGCGGTAGCTCTCCCTATCTGCTATACGTCTTAGAGCTTTTTTAGCTCTTTCGGTTGCTAGATCGATAGCTGCATAAACATCTACATCTTTTTGGTTGATAACTATGGAGTTTTTATGTGCTAGATGGAGTACATACTCTACACCTCTTAACTCTTTGCCTTTTTTATTTTCACTAAAAACTACCACTGTAGCCGATATTATCTCGATATTGTATTTACTTAAAGAATCAAGCGAACTATTTATATGCCCTTTTATGGTCTCACTTAGCTCGATATGTCTTGCAGTTATGGATATGTTCATATTGCACCTCTTTGTTGATATAAGGGTAGTTTGACCCTTTAGAGGATTATATCAACAAAAAGCTAATTTTTAGACATATATCCTGTTATAAAAAAGAGTGAAAGTGCTATAAAAGCTCCGATTAGTGCATATGGAAGTTGCGTTTTAACATGTGATATCACCTCACAATCACTCGCCATAGAAGATATGATGGTAGTATCTGAGATGGGTGAGCAGTGATCGCCAAAAACACCACCCGATATCACAGCACCTATAACTAAAGCTAAGTTAGCATCTAGTGCTATGGCTATGGGAAAAGCTATCGGTATCATAATGCTAAAAGTCCCCCAACTAGTCCCTGTAGAGAATGATATGATGGCACTTATGATAAAAACAAATCCAGCCAAAGACCAAACAGGCAAGTTTCCACTAAGAAGCGATGCTAAATGCTCACCTGTTTTTAGCTCTACAACACCCTCACCTATAGCAAAAGCTAGTAGAAGTATAAGGGTTATAGGGACAAAATCTTTTGCACCATTTAGTGCCACTCTACCCCACTCTTTTGAGCTAAGTATGCCATTTGGGATATATAGCAAAAACATAACCGCAAGGGTACAAAGCATAGTATAAAAGATAGAGCTAGAACCGCTCCCTTGAAGTATCTCTCCATCGCCTGTTATATACATAAAAATAAAAACAAAAACGACCATCAAAAACATAGGTATAACCATATAAATCGCCGATGATTTTTTTACATCTACCTCTTCACTCATCTTTGGTTTATATAAACACTCTCTCATAGGACCGATGTTTATATCAAAGTATATAAACAAAAATACTATAACTATTATGATGATGGAGTAGAAGTTTAAGAGTAGTGAATTTAAGAGTAGTTTTGTAGTAGATGAGTCCATAACTCCCATCTGAGTACCTATAAGTCCTAAAAGTAAGGCTCCCCAACCATTTATGGCTATAAGTGAGCTTATAGGAGCCGATGTGCTATCGCAAACAAATGCTAGTTTTTCACTAGGTATCTTATACTTGTGGCAAAATGGCTTCCCAACCGCACCAGCTATAAGCGATGTTATGGATGATTCTATAAATATAACAATACCGACTATAAAACTAAGCATAAGTGAAGATCTTTGTGTTTTTATGAGTGAGTTTTTTAACATAAACTCTACAAAACCATAAACCCCACCAGAGCTTTGCACAAGGGCGATAATACTCCCAGCCATAAGTGCAAAAGATAGTGTTTTTAAAACCCAAGATGTACTTAGAAGGTTATAAAAAAGTTCAAATAGAGCTAAAAAAGTATCTAGTGGATGAAAGCTGTTTAAAATAAAGTAGGCTAAAAATATACCGCTACCTAGAGCCAAAAAAACATTTTTTGTCCTTAGAGCTAAAAAGAGTATTATAAAAGATGGTAGAAGCGATAAAAAAGTCTGCAAATCCTAAAACTCAACAGATAATAAAACCAGCCCCGCTCTACCAAAAAGCTCCTTATAAGCCTCGCATTCTTTTTGCTTTAGCTCTTTAAAGCCTAATTTTTTGTAGTACATTAAAGTCTCAAGAGCACCTATCTCAACCACTGTTTGCGCAAGGCGATACCCTTTTAATCTCGCAGTAAGTAGGCTTTTTTGCATAAGTGCTTTTAGTACTCCTGCATCAACAAAACCATCTATCTCTTCCATAAAATCAAATACTAGTATCTTAGTATTTGGCTCAAAACCACAAAGGTTTAAAACTCTTAGCGACTCGTTTTCACTAGCATCGATTCCAGCTTCTAAAAGTGCTTCTAAAAGCGCCTCTCTAGTCGATATTCGTGGCTCATAGCTACATAGTGAACCAACTAGCTTATCATCAACTTGAGCTACTAAAAAGTTTGAAAAATGGAGTGGATTTTTTATGTTGCTTACCACAACTTTTTGTATATAACTAAGCATCTCTTTATCATCTTTTGCACTTATGATAAAATCCAAATAGCCCATATTTTTAGATGCTCTTGTGCTTTTTAGTATCATACTAGCTAGGAACGGGGCATCGTCCCTTGTTGCACTTCTTATAACTATGCTCATAAACTCTCTTTATTAAGTGGCTTGAAATTTTAGTAATGGTAACATACTTTATGGTAAAAAGTTTCTTAATGTTTGCTATTTTGCAAATCTTTTTAGTAGCAGATCAGCTCATAGTAGTTGTAGCTGAAAACAACTCTACACATAAAGCTAAGTTATACTGCATAGAAAAAAATAGTGCTATATATAAAAATATAGATGTAAATCTCGGTAGAAATGGACTCGCTTTTGATAGTACAAATGGTATCTTTAAAAAACTCGCCGATGAGCCAGATAAAAAAGAGGGTGATGGTAAAACTCCTATTGGTATCTACTCTATAGAGAGTGGTTTTGGCTATAGCCACACTAAAACCGCACTCACTTACAACAAAACACCCTACAATCTCATATGTATAGATGATACTAGCTCAGAGTTTTATAACAAAATACTCCCCATACCACAAACACCGCTAAAGAGTTTTGAGCTTATGTATAGAGATGATGATCAGTATAAGCTGGGTTTAGTTTCATCTCACAATAAAAATGGGCTAAAAGGTAATGGTTCGTGTATATTTGTCCATATTCAAAAAGAAAAAGATGCACCAACTGCGGGGTGTGTGTCGATGAGCGAAGGTGATCTTAGGAAGATTTTACTTTGGCTAGATAGAGATAAAAACCCAACTATCTTACATATAAGCAAAGAGTATTTGCCACAAGTTTATGACTTATACCCTAAGCTTCAAGGGCTACTCAACTAGCTCTTTGCTCATAAAATCTTTTGCTTTTATACCTAAAAGATCAAGCCCTACCCTAAGAGATAGTGCAACTACCATCAAAACTTTTAGGTATTTTGCCTCATTGACTGAGCCTAAAATCTTGTGCTCATAGTAAAACTTATGAAGCGAAGCCGCTAAAGTTCTAAGATACTCAGGAAGTTTTTGCACACCGCGAGAAGAGAAAGCATCTTCAACCACTTCAGGTAAAAGGAGTGCATCAAAAAGCAGTGAAGTAGCATCATCGTTTAACTCAAATAAAGGTGTCAAGATAATATCTTCTTCGCTAAGAGTACTTTTGCTAAGCATAGTTTTTATCCTAGCATGAGCATACTGTATATAAAAAATAGGGTTTGAGCTATCCTCTTTTTTAAACTCACTCACATCAAACTCTAAAGCGGTATCGCTTTTTTTAGAAGCAAATATATATCTAAGAGCATCAGAGCCTATCTCTTCGACTATATCGCTCATAAGTATAACATTTCCCGCTCTCTTGCTCATCTTATATGGTTCGCCATCTTTTAAAAGAGAGACCATTTGAGAGAGTAAAACCTCAAGTTTTGAGCTATCATAACCCAAAAACTCTACACTAGCTTTTACTCTAGCGATATATCCGTGATGATCAGCTCCCCATATATTTATGTAGTGATCATAACCTCGCTCAAACTTTTGGTTATGGTAGATGATATCTCCTGCTAAGTATGTAGGTCTGCCATCTTCGCGAACCACTACTCTGTCGCTATCATCACCCTTTTGACTAGATGCTATAAAGGCTTTTTCATCTTTTTTGTATATACCCTCACCCATCTTAGCCATAACTCTATCCCACTCGCTATATAGCGATGACTCATAAACAAAAGTATCAAACTCTATGTTGGTGTTGGCTAGTGTTTTAACGATAAGCTTCATCACCTCATCTTTAGCCCATATAGCAAGTTCTCTTTGCATTTGAGTATCACTTAGTGAGTTTTTGCCAAACTTCTCAATAGCCATTTTTGCTAGTTGGTTTAGGTAATCACCTCTATAATAACTCTCAGGATACTCTACATCTTCGCCTAAAATAGCACTTCGCCCCTCAAGTTGCAAGGATAATCCTAACAAATCTATCTGATTTCCTGCATCATTTACATAGTACTCAGCAGTTATATCGTACCCTAGATGTCTAGCGAGTCTAAGTAGAGTATCGCCATAAACTGCACCCCTTGCATGACCTATATGGAGTGGACCTGTTGGATTTGCACTAACAAACTCAAGTAAAATCTTCCCTTTTTTATCCCCTTTGGCAAAACTATCTTGATTTTTTAGGCTCCATGAAGCATACTCATCTAAAAACTTTTCACTTAGATGAAGGTTTATATACCCTTTTATAGGCTCAACTTTACAAAATATCCCATCTGTATCTTCAAAGCTTTTGCAAAGCTCATCTGCTATGATCATAGGGGATTTTTTAAGCTCTTTTGCTAGTGAGAAAGCTATAGGTGTTGCAAAGTGACCAAATGCTCTATCACGAGGTTTTTCTAAGATAACCTCATGATCAAATCTCTCTTTTAGTAGTGATAAAACTCGTTGTTTCAATGTTTTTAAGCTTGTGTAGTGGATTTTGTAGTTTCTTGCCCATTTGAAGCAGTAGCATCGACCTCTTTTGGACTCTCTGCTGTTTTTACAGCGGCTTCGTCCTCTTTCATCTCAGCTTTAAAAGTTTTTATACCTTTACCTAAACCTTTTGCTAGTTCTGGTATCTTTTTTCCACCAAACAATAAAATTACGACTACAAGTACAACTATCCAATGCCATGCACTAAATGCTCCCATTACACTTCCTTTTTAAAAATTAATATCTCAAATTATATCTAATTTAGTTTAAATATCTTCCCAACTTTGGACAAATTTGGCTATCTCACCTCTACCCAACTTAAGTCTAGCACACTTAGCTACTAGCTTTAGCTCTTTGGCTGCTTTGTCAAAATCATCATTTATGATCAAAAAATCGTACTCATCAACCCTTTTTATCTCTGTTTTTGCCATCTCTAATCGCTTTTGTATAACCTCATCTTTATCAGTAGCCCTGCCATAGAGTCTATCTTTTAACGAACTAAGTGTTGGCGGGGTTATAAAAACCGATGTTGTTATATCACCTAGTGCTTTAACTATGCTCTCGTTTCCTTGAACATCTATATCAAATATAACAAGTTTTTTATCTTCTAGTGCCTCTTTTACAGGCTTTATAGATGTTCCATAGTAGTTATCATGAACCTTAGCATACTCTAAAAAAAGCCCGTTTTTTATATCTTTTACAAACTCATCTTTACTAACAAAATAGTAATGAACCCCATCTATTTCACCCTCTCTAGGCTCTCTAGTGGTTGTTGAGATGGAGAAGTAACACTCCCCGATATCGCTGATTATCTCATTTAAGAGTGAGCTTTTCCCTGCTCCGCTAGGTCCTGATAGTACAAGTATAGCCCCTTGCACTACTACTCACCTATTGTTATGTTGATTTTTATTTTGCTACCTTTTAGTGAAGCTGCTATGTTTTTATCACTAAGCACCTCTAGAAGTTTCTTGAGTGTCTCTACATTATCTACCTCAGTAACTTCTTCTTGCTCATCTTCAAGCTCATCCTCTTGTTCATCTTCAAGGTTTTCAAGCTCTTGTGGCTCATCTTCTAGCTCTTTAGACTCCACCTCTTCGCCTAATGCCATCTTAAAATCATCACTAGATATAGAACCTAAATCCATAAGAACATCATCATCTATCTGCTGAGTTAAATCCTCTTCATCTAGTTTATCTAGAGCCTCATCGATCTCTTTTTCAAATATATCACTCTCTAGAGTATCTAAACTTTCATCTTCTAATTTATCTTCGAGCTCATCTAAGTTCTCTAAAGCGGCTTCCTCTTCCTCTTCAAGTTCTTCTTCAAGTTCTTCTTCAAGTTCTTCTTCAAGTTCTTCTTCAAGTTCTTCTTCAAGTTCTGCTTCTTCTTGCAGCTCATCTTCCTCTAAAACCATCTCATCTAAGTTAAAGTCTAGCTCATCCTCAAGCTCATCTTCTTGCTCTTTTTGCTTTTCATCTTTTGGCTCATCTAAGCTCTCTAAACTAAGCTCACCCTCATCAAAAGTCATTTCATCTAGGTTGAAGTCTAGCTCATCTTCAACTTTTGGCTCATCTTCAACTTTTGGCTCATCTTCTAATTCACCTAAATCTTCTAGATCAAAATCAAGCTCATCTTCCAAGCTCTCACCTTTTGCCATATCTTCAAGGTCTATATCTTCTAGCAAATCCTCACTATCATCCTCTAGTAGGTTTTTAACCTCATCTACATCATCTAGATTTAAGATAGGCTCATCTAGTAGCTCTGTATCATCAAGTAACTCCTCTAGCTTATCCGCACCATCTCCTAGCTCCAAGTTATGCTCATCTAACATATCCTCCATCGGATCAGGAGTTGTGTTTGAGCCAAGTTCCTTAGAGACTTTAACAAATAAATCGACCAAATCGGTAGGTAAAAACGGTTTTTTTATAGTCTCATCAAAACCATCTGGCACCTCAATGCCCCTTGAGTGTATAAAGATAGATTTTTGATAACTAATGGAGCGAGCTGCGATATTGTCGATAAGCTCTGGAGTGTAAAGTGCATCATCTAGTATAAACAGGTCGTATTGTGTGTTGTCTATAAGCTCTTGCTCACTTTCGCAACTCACAAGGTTATTATCTGTTTTTTGTGCCGTTAATGTAACTAATTTACTTACAACTGGGTTTGTATTTAAAAGTAAAATCTTCATAATAGTATATCCTCTAAGGAGACAAATATTTCAAACTATTGTATCTAAAAAATCTAAAAAAACATCTCTAAAAAACCAAAAGCATCAAACACTTGCACCTTAAACATATAGATGATTGAGCTAAGTATCGCTATAAGAACCGCGAGTGAAACTGCTATCTTTATAGGGTAACCCACAACTAGCAAGTTAAACTGTGGCATAGTTTTCATAAGCATTCCAAATATAGTATCGCTAATCCAGCTAAGTGCAACGATGGGAAATGCTATCAAAAACCCGACATAAAACATATTTGCACTTGCACTTATTATATAGGTTGCCATGTTATTTGTAAGTAAAAATCCACCTAGCGGGACATTTTTAAGTGAAGCATCTACAAAGAGTAGTATCCAGTGGTGAAGGTCTAGTGAAAAGAGCACCATAAGTGCTATAAGCGATAAAAACTGTGTAACTATAGGTGATGAGACACCACTGTTTGGGTCAAATGCTGTTGCCATCGAAAACCCCATCACAAAGGTTATAATCCCACCTGCAAAGTTGATAATAGCAAAAGCTATTTGCAAAACTATCCCTATAGTTAATCCAAAAAGTATCTCACTTAAAACTGCAAAAACAAGCGATGTTGCATCAAGGGGTATAGTAAGTGGCGGCATAGATGAGTAAAAAACAACACTAAAGAAAAAAGCCATAGCAGCTTTCATATTCATCGGGATATTCATATGGGAAAATATAGGGGTATTTATAAAAAGAGCTGCAAATCTTACAAAAAGAAGTATAAAACCAACAACTAAATTCTCATCAAAAACTCCAGCCCAAGACACTACTTTAGCCTTTTTAACTCTCTATCTTTTAATGCAAAAACCCTATCGCACCTATAGGCGATACTCTCATCGTGAGTTACCAAAAACATACCAGCACTATGCTCATCTATATACTTAAAAAATATATCCATAACCTCATTTGCTGTAGTTTTGTCTAGATTTCCTGTAGGCTCATCTAAAAAAAGTATCTTCGGTTTTTTGCTAAGCACCCTTGCTATGGAGACTCTTTGCTGTTGTCCGCCTGAGAGATTTGTCACTTTTTGGTCGATATTTTGCTCAATATTTAAAAGTTTTAATAGTTTAACATCTATAGTTTGGTTCGATAAAAGAGTAGCAACTTCAAGGTTCTCATAAGCACTAAAACCGCGAAAAAGATAGTGAGCCTGAAACACTATACCTAACATATCTCGCTTTAGTGCTATTAGCTTTTTTTTGCTCATTTTAGCTACATCTTCACCATCTATAAAAACACTCCCACTATCTGGTTTTAACATAGTAGAGAGTATGTGTAAAAGTGTAGATTTTCCACTACCACTGCTACCTATGATAGCGATGGACTCCTTTTGCTTAAGCTCTAGCGATATATCGCTAAATAGTTGTGTGTCAAACTTATGTGAAATATTTTTAGCATTTAGTAGATTCATGGGGTAGATTATATCCAAATATAGATATAAAAAAAGGGGGGTTGCTAAGGGGGAAATCCTTAGCTCATCTGAGCAGCAACTTCAGCTGCAAAGTCATCGACTTTTTTCTCTATACCCTCACCAACTTCAAGTCTTACAAACTCAACTATCTCAGCACTTCCGCCTACCTCTTTAGCAGCAGCAGCTACCGCTTCACCTACACTTAGTTTATCATCTAACACATATGTTTGATCTAGTAGTGCTAACTCTTTATCTAGAGTTGTATTGTCATCTATAAATCTAGCAAGCTGCCCTGGTACTATCTTGTCCCAAATAGCTTCAGGCTTACCTTGCTCTTTTAGTGTAGCTTTTATATCTGCTTCAGCTTTTGCTAAAACCTCATCGCTTAGTTGAAGTCTTGATACATACAATGGGATATTTTTAAGAGGTTTTTTAAGTCTAACTAACTCTTCATTCTCTTTTTTTATCGCCTCTATACGACCTCTTGTCTCATCTTCAACAAAAGCAGGATCAAAATCTTTATAAGATAGATTTTTAGGTTTCATAGCAGATGTGTGCATCGCTACATTTTTTAAAAATCCTCTCATAGCCTCTGCTGTTTTTTTACTATCACATTTTGCGATTACTATAACTGCTATACGGTTATTTGAGTGGATATAACCATTTAGAGCTGTTGTCTCATCTGCTTTAAGCGAAGCAAAACGGCGAAGCTCTATCTTCTCACCTATCTTAGCAACCGCTTCAGCAAACTCAGCACCAAAACCACTTGATCTTACCGCTTCAACATCAGCTGGATCGTTAGCATATACATACTCTGTAGTTTTGTTTACTAAATCTATAAAGCCATCATTTTTAGCAACAAAGTCTGTCTCTGAGTTTATCTCAACAACACTAGCTTTAGAAAAATCATCTGCTATTTTTAGTCCAACTAGACCCTCAGCAGCGATACGATCTGCTTTTTTAGCACTCTGAGCGATACCTCTTTGTTTTAGCCACTCAGTAGCTTTTTGCATATCGCCATTTGACTCAACTAGTGCTTTTTTACAATCCATCATAGGAGCATCAGTAGCCTCACGAAGCTCCTTAACCATAGCAGCTGTTACATTTACACTCATCGATTATGCCTCCTCTTCTTCGCTTTGTGCTTCCTCTATAGCTTCACTCTCATCTGCACTATCAGCTATCTCATCATCTACTTGTACAGTAGCTTCACTTGAACCACCACTTGCGATGATTTTACCCTCATTTATAGCTTCAGCCATCTCGCTACAAAATAGTTGAATAGAGCGGATAGCATCATCATTTCCAGGGATTGGGTAAGTTATAAGGTCTGGATCACAGTTAGTATCTAGTGGAGCAACTACAGGGATACCTAAGTTTCTTGCCTCTTTAACTGCTATATGCTCTTTAACCGCATCCATAACAAAAAGCATATCTGGTAGTTTTTTCATATCTTTTATACCACCAAAATACTCCTCTAGTTTCTCTTTTTGTCTAGTTAAAACAAGAGCCTCTTTTTTTGTTAGAAGTTCGATTTGTCCACTCTCTATCATCTCGTTTATGATATCTAGTTTTCTTATAGATTTTTGGATTGTTGGGAAGTTTGTAAGCATACCACCTAACCATCTATTATCAACATATGGCATACCGCAAGATATAGCAGCATCTTTTACAGATTGACGAGCCTGTTTTTTTGTACCAACAAAAAGTATAGTTTTACCCTCAGCAGCAGCATCAAGCACTATTTGGTAAGTGTTTCTAAAATATCTTAGAGTCTTTTGTAAGTCTATGATGTAGATATTTTTTCTAACACCAAAGATGTACTTTTTCATCTTTGGATTCCATCTGCGAGTTTGGTGACCAAAGTGTACACCACACTCTAGTAAGTCCTTCATTGTTACCATGTATATTCCTTATATTAGCCCTTTTGGCTATGTTTTTGTTACCAGTTTGCTTTGGTTGTATCTAGTAAGACTCACCTAAAAAGGGAGTTACACTGGTTTTTGATACCCCTGTCTAATATTTTTCATCAAAAATTGAGAAAAAATCGTGTAATTCTACTAAAATAAGCTTTAACATTTGCTTTTATGTAACACTACTAGCTAATAGGATTAGATTTGTTTATAAAATAGAGCAAGTTTAAAATAACTTTTATTTATTTATGATATATTTATGTGATAAAATAATAACAATTCTAGATGAGTTGTTTAAAAAGGATATATATGAAAAACAAAATCTTGCTATCGGCCACACTTATGGCGATGCTTAGCGGCTCTTTGGTAGCCAAGGGGATGGATGCAGCTTTGCTTGAGCGACTCGAGGCTATGGAAAAAGAGATGAACAAGCTAAAAGATGAAGTAGTCTCACTAAAAGAGAAAAATCAGCAGATACTAGCAAACACTAAAGCTTCAGTACCATCTATAGGGGATGTTGATGAAGACGAAGAAGATGAAGATGATCTTGAAGATAGGCTATATGACATAGAGGAGAATCTAGCAGAACTAAATAGAAACACAAATGGTAATCATTTAAAATTTGGGCTTGACTATAGGTATTCGATTGAAAATATGAGCTACAAAATGGCGGATGGCTCAAAACATAGAAATAGATCTTTTATGACAAATAGACTATGGATAAATGCTGGTTATCAAGCTACAAATAACTTAGGTTTTGCTGCTCAACTAGCTTACAACAAAGCATTTGGAGCTAGAAGTGGTTCAAGCGACCCTAACAATAATGCTTTTGAGACATTTGACTGGATAGCAAATGAAAATGCTTATGATGATACACTAAGAGTTCGCTCGGCTTATCTATTTTACAAAGATATGGAGTTTTTGGGTTTAGATATACCGTGGACATTTAGTATAGGTCGTCGCCCATCAACCGATGGTCATCTAGTAAGCCTTAGAGACGACAATCAAGAGAACTCACCGCTAGGTCATAGTATAAATGTTGAGTTTGATGGACTAAGCTCATCTTTTATGTTAAACCAACCAACAGGTACATATGTAAAGTTTTGTGCAGGTCGCGGGATGAGCAATGCTGCTCCTAGATTTGCTTCAACACCTTATGCTAAAGATAAAACCGATAATGGTAGCATAGATTTGGCTGGACTTATATTTGTCCCATACGATGATAAACACTACTCAGTCGCTACACAATACTACTATGCAAATAACCTTATAGATGTAAAAAATCCTGCTGATTACACAAAAGGGTTTGACACTGTAGGTGGACTACATAGTGGAACTATACAGTTTAAAACTGTAGGTGTTGGAGAGGGGATAAGTGATTATCTTGATGATACTATACTTTTTGCAAGTTTTGCAGTAAGTAAAACAAATCCAAAATCTCATCAAGGGATGTTAGGCTCTAAAGCGGGTGAGAGTAAAACTGGTACATCTTTTTGGTTAGGGGCGCAGTTTCCTTCACTCATCAGTGATGGTAGATGGGGAGTTGAGTATAACCACGGTAGCAAATACTGGAGAAGTATAACTTATGGCGAAGATACAAATATAGGCTCAAAACTAGCAACTCGTGGTGATGCTTATGAAGTTTATTTTACAGAGTATTTAGTAGATGATATACTATCACTTCAACTTCGCTATACATATCTAGACTACAAATATAGTGGAAGTAATGGCTTTTTTGGAAATACCTCTGGAAATGCTATGAGCATGAGTGATGCCATAAATGGTGGAAATGGAGCAAATACAGTATCTAAAGCGCAAGATCTTAGACTATACCTAAGATATAGATACTAAAACTTAGGGGGATTTTACCCTCTAAGCTCTTCAAGTTTGGCTTTTACTGCTTCAACATGCCCTTTAACTTTGACATTTTTAAAAACAGCTCTTATGCTACCTTGTGGGTCGATTATGTAGGTGCTTCTAACTATCCCCGTATACTCTTTGCCGTAGTTTTTCTTTAGTTGCCAGATACCATAACTCTCTATCATCTTCTTAGACTCATCACTTAAAAGAGTGATAGTTAGATCATTTTTCTCTATAAAGTTTCTATGTCTAGCGGTACTATCGGCACTTACACCTAGTATAATGGCATCTAGTGAGCTAAAATCTGGTGCTACTTCGCTAAACTCACAAGCCTCTGTTGTACACCCTGGGGTACTATCTTTTGGGTAGAAATATAAAACTATCCATTTTCCCAAAATATCTCTTAGGCAGATCTCGATATCGTCTTGATTTGGCAAACAAAAATCTGGTGCCTTTGAGCCTATCTCTAACATTTTTATCCTTTTTTTGGTCTTGTTATACTCGATGGGATCCCATCTTTGTGGATTATATCAGCCGCAATTATAGCAACTATATGTAGTGGAACAAAGTATAAAAAGTAGTTATACCATAGCTTGTGAAACTTTTTGATACCCAAAGCGGTATCTTTAGCAATGGCTAAATCTTGATAAAAATGGTACAAAAGTCCACTAATAGTTATAAAAACCAAAGATACATAAAAAAGCATATAGAGTACTCTAACACCTTTTTTATGCAGATCAGCCTCAGCAAAGCTCATCTTATCACGCTTGTCAAAAAGGTAAAGCAACCCTCTATATACCACTAAAAAAGCTAGTGCATACCCTAAGTAGATATGCCAATTCCACATAGGCTCTCTAATAGCGGTAGCTATATCTATAGCATCTTTTAGCTCTATATGCACCCCTAGATCATTTAGCTTATCTACTATAAGTGCCCCATTCTCTTTTTTGCTTAAAAAAGTTTTTCTAAGCCACACTGTACTTAACATACCAACCATAACAAAAGCGATAATTCCATGCCATAGCTTAAAAAGTGTTCTATACATTTTTGATCCTTTAGGGCAAAAATATAGCGAAAAAATATTTAAAGATTTTAAAGATTTTAAAACTAGTTGTATTGGTAAACTATAGGGATTTGAATATTCCAGATATCTCTGTTTATACCCGCTGGAATAGCCTCAAAATAGGCAATTTTCTCTAATAATTTTAGACTCGCCTCATCTAGTTTTGCAAACTTTGATGCCTCTACTATCTTGATATTTTCTATCTTTCCATCTTTTAAAACATCAAAAGCGACTACAACTCTACCGTGTTGTTTTAGTCTTTTTGCTGCTTTTGGATAGGTTTTGCACTTATCTATTTTTGCTCTAACTTTTGCCAAATAATCGTTCTCTAGCCCTGTATCTACAACTGGTTCTGGTTTTGCTTCAGGGGCATTTTGTGCCACTTCCATAACAGGAGTCGCCTCTGCTACTTCTACAACCTTTTGTGTAACTTCCTCTTGAACCACCTCTTGAACTGGCTCCTCTACCACTTTTTTAACTTTTTTCTCAACTTTTTTAACTATCTTTTTTGCTACTTTTGGAGCTGATTTTTCTACTATTTTCTGAACCACCTCTTCAACTACAGGCTCTACAATCTCCTCTACTACAGGTTCAGGTTTTTTTGGCTGTTTTTGTACTAGCTCTACACTATTTAGTGAGATTTTTGTGATAGTTGGCTCTAGCTTTTGCTCTATTTTTATATCGCTAAGAAAGTATAAAAATACCCCTGCTAGTGCTGTATATAAAACAGATGTTATAAAAAATGAGTTTAGATACCTTTTCATAAATCTTTACCTCTTAGTCACTATAGAGACATTTGAGAATTCCTCTTTTTTGAGCAAATCTAAAACATTTACAAAGTACTCAAATTTTGTCTCTTTGTCAGTATTTAGGTGAACTGGAGTATCTTTTTGTTTATCTTGTAGCTCTTTTTCTATGTCGCTAAGCTCAACTTTTTGATCCTCTAAAAAAAGGTCACCCTTATCGTTAATGGCTATAACTAGCTCCTTATCACTCTTTAGTTTTGAAGCATTTTGTGCATCGGGCAAGTTTACAGGGATAATCCCTTTTGTTATAAAAGTAGAAGTTAAAAGCACTATAGCTAGTAAAACTAGTAGTACATCTATAAAAGGTATAACATTTATAGAGTTAAACTTCTGTAGCTTCATACTCGCTCTCCAAAACCTCAGCAAATCTACTAAGAATGTTATAAAACACCATAGATATGATAGCTACAACTAATCCAACCGCTGTAGCCTTAAGTGCAAGGGCTAAACTCTCCATAATCTTTGAAGCATCTATATCACCTGCACTACCCATCGTCATAAATGTTAGCATAATAGCTAAAACTGTACCCAAAAGCCCGATATACGGGGAATTTGATGCTATAGTACCTATAATGCTAAGATGTTTTGTGAGTGCAACATCTAGCTTTTTTTTATTTTGATAGGACTTAACATCGATTTTTCTATAAAACATAACTCTCTCAAAAAAGAAAAATACAGCTACAAAACTCATAAGTATAAGTAGAGATATAACTCCATAATCGACAAGATTTTTTAAAGACTCTACATCTTCCATCAAACAGACCCCTTTTTAAAACTTAGTGTGATTTTATAACAATATTGATAATAGTTATCTTAATCGAACCATTTTTTCTAAAATAGTATCGCTCATCTTCTCAAGTGGCTTATTTATCACACCCTCAAACTGAGTTTTATTGAAAGTTTGTTGTCTTTTTGCAAGTTGTAAGGTGTGGGTTGAGATATTTTGTATCATCTCATCTAAACTAACTTTGCTATCTAGATACTCTAAAGCTTCAACTATCCCTATAGAGTTCATAGCATTTGGTTTTCTTGTGTATTTTTGTTCTAAAAAACTCACCTCATCTAAAAGCCCACTCTCAAACATCTTTTTAGTTCTTTTTTCTATCCTATTTTTTAACTCATCTCTAGTAACTTCTATATTAAATATATCTAGCTCATCTACAATCGGTTTTGGTGGATTTAGCCTAAAGTACTCACTTGGGCTTAGCCCTGAAGCTAAGTAGATTAGCATCGCTTTTTCTATGCGGTACTTATCGCTTGAAGATATAGCACTCATATAGGCAGCATCTTTTAAAAAAAGTAGCTCATAGGCTCTTTTGTATCCTATGTTTTTATACTCATCTACCACTTTTTGGGTGATGGTAGGTAGCGGTGATAGTCCACTTAGAAGAGATTTTAGGTAAAAAGATGTCCCACCAACTATGATAAGATTTTTCCCATCTTCTTTACATCTTGCTACCACATTTTTATAGAGATTTATAAAAACCTCAACACTAAAGTACTCATCTATAAAGTACTCATCTATACCAAAATGTTTGATGATTTTTAGCTCATCTTTTGATGGTTTGGCTGAGACTATATCTACCTCTTTATATATGCTAAGTGAGTCTATGGAGAGTATATAAGCGTCTATTTTTTTAGCCAAATCTATCGCTAAATCACTTTTTCCTGAAGCGGTTGAACCTATCAATGCAAATTTTATCATTTAAAATTATAAGCAAATTTTAGATAGAATAAAATAAAAAATCCTAAGGTAAGTATGTTGCAAAGAGTTAAAACTAAACTAAAAGATTTTAATGAGCTTGTTATGTTTGAACACTCTATCTTTTCGTTGCCATTTATTTTTATAGCTATGGTTGTTGGTGCCGATGGGTGGTTTGGGTTTGGTTTGCTTTTTTTAGGAGTTTTA
>JBAYYR010000017.1:0-14916 GCA_041672945.1 Sulfurimonas sp.
CTACCTCATCGCTATACTCAAAACTTTTAGCTTCAAGTATATCTTCTATATTTGGCAACCTATCTATAACTTTTGCAAATGACAAAAACGATATAGCGACATCTTTTCCAACTGCTCCACTTATAGCATCAAGTAAAAGCTCTTTGGTTAGAGTACTTTTTAGTATGCTATCTACAAACTCCCAACTTCTAGGAGTTGCAAAGCTTTTTGACTCACTTGTGGCATCAAAAGTAAATAGATGCTCATTTTTATAGCTTATATAGGCTACTATGGTGCTACTTATACCGCTTTTAAAGGCCCACTCTCTCCAGTTACTAACACTAACACTCATCTCAAAATGGACAAATCTATTTGCTAGTGGAAGTGGCATACGATAGGTGACTCCTCTATCACCCTCACGGTTTCCAGCAGCTACTATCGCCCATCCGCTAGGGAGTTCATACTCACCAACTCTTCTATCTAGTATAAGCTGATAAGCCGATGCTTGAACACTAGGTGCTGCTGAGTTTAGCTCATCTAAAAAGAGTATCCCCTCACCATCTTTTGGTAAAAAAGCAGGGGGTGCCCAAAGGGCTGCATGGGACTCTTTGTCATAAAATGGTATCCCTTTAAGATCAGTCGGATCAAGCAGAGCTAGTCTTAAGTCTATAAAGCCTATATTTTTAGCTTCCGCCACACTCTTGATTATAGAGCTTTTTCCAATCCCTGGAGCTCCCCATAAAAACATAGGAACTTTTTGCTCCACCAAAGATGTAACTACCTTTATAAGCTCTGATGCTATCATATCCACCCCATATCTTGTGTTTTTATATGTGTTGCAAATGTTATATTTTGCTTCACCAACCTATCTAGTCTTGAGTCTAACTGTAGCTGATATAGCACCTCAATGGGTGTAGCGGGGTTTAGTGCTAGTGCCTCTTGTATTTTTATATCCGAAAGTTCGTATATCTGATGAAGTATATCGCTAGGGGTAGTAGGGTTTTTAGAAAGTGCTAGATGGTTTTTGCTATCTTTAAAAGCCTCTAAGAGTAGATCTTTGGGGGCTGATGGATTTGTATATAAAAGCTCACTTTTTAACTCTAAAAACACCTCTTTGTGTAGGTTTTTATTAGTCGCTAAGATATCATCACAAAGACCCAAAAGCCTTCGCTGCATATCTAAACTAAGAGATATATTTTGTGCTAAAAACTCACTATATTTTGGCATAAGAAGCTCAAATATCTCATCATCTAGCAAGATATTTTTAGCGATATTTTTAGCTTGAATCTCACCACTCATAAGCTCTTTTATGGTTTTGTGAGTTAGGTTTTTGTTGGTCGATAGAGCAAGTGGGGCTAAGCTTATAAGCCTCTCTTGAAGCTCATCATCTAGCTCATCTTTTGTGGCTATGGCATCTAATACCTCTTGATTATCTAACTTTAAAAGTTCAAAAACTATATGTTTTGGGGTTTTTGGGTGCAAGGCTATGATGTGCTGTAGGGTTTTATTTGAAGCTTTTTTTGTAGGTTTTAGGCTCCATATAAGCTCTAATACTCTCTTGTCTTCACACTGTGAGAGTAGATGAACAAGCCCTGTTGTTGCATACTGAACATTGTGATTTTGTTCTATATTTTTATAAAATCTAACTATGATAGCAGCACTAACATCGCGGTTTGAATCGTTTTCAAAAAAATCATCGCCACCCCACTCATACATATCTATAAGCTTAAAAAACACCTCATCACTCAAAGCTTTGTTTTGCAAAAAACTCTTTAGTCTTTGTTTATCACGGCTTAGTTTTAGGCTCATAAGAAGCGTATTTGGCTCTATGGTTTTTGCTAGTGCATCTTCAAAACTATCGATATTAGTAAGTTTATCTTTTACTTTAGCATAAACCTCATCTAGTTTTAGCTCATCTCTTGGGCTCATCATAGCACCCTCTATAACAAGCAAAACATCTTCACTTAGCTCATCTACTAACTCGATATTAAGGTGTTTTAGTTGTGTTAAAAACTCATCTTTACTAAAAGCTCTAGTTTTTCCAAAAAGCAACACTTTAGTGTTTTTAAAATCTTCTAAATTCATAACAATTATTATATCAGAATGTTTAATGCTATAATTTTAAATATTTTAAAAAGTAGTGATTTTTATGTTAATAGCACCAAGTATTTTATCTGCCGATTTTGGCAATTTAGCAAGAGATGTTCAAGATATTTGCGACTCAGGTTGTGATCTAGTCCATGTAGATGTGATGGATGGACACTTTGTACCAAACCTAACTATAGGACCCGTTGTAGTTTCAAGTGTTGCAAAAGTGGCAACTAAACCGCTAGATATCCACCTTATGGTTCAAAATAATACATTTTTTGTGGAACTTTTTGCTCCACTAAAACCAAAATATATATCTTTTCATATAGAAGAAGAGAAGCACCCGCATAGGCTTATACAAAAGATTCGCTCATATGGCATAAGCCCTGCTATTGTGCTAAATCCACACACGCCACCTGAGACTCTTGAGTATATACTAAAAGATCTTGATATGGTACTACTTATGAGTGTAAACCCTGGATTTGGCGGACAAAGCTTTATAGATAGTGTGACTTTCAAGATAAAAAAACTAGATGAGATGAGAAAAAGACTAAACCCTGAGTGCCTTATAGAGGTTGATGGTGGGGTAAATGATAAAAATATACACGAGCTAAAATCTGCTGGTGCCGATGTGGTTGTAGCAGGAAGCTATATATTTGGTCAAAATGATAGAAAAAAAGCGATAGAGAGTCTTAGAGTTTGAGAGTAAAGATTTGCGGTATAACTAACTATGAAGATGCTATGGTTGCCATCGATGCGGGAGCTGATGCTCTTGGGTTTGTGTTTTATGAGAAATCACCTAGATTTATAACACCACTTGAAGCTAGTAAAATCATCTCAAAACTCCCACCATTTGTACAAAAAGTCGCCCTTTTTGTAAATAGCGATGCACAGGTTATCAACTCATATACTCAAGAATCTGGTGCAAATCTAGCTCAAATACATTTTGAAGCAAACGAAGCTCTGTATAAGCAGATATTTATCCCACATATAAAAGTTATAAGAGCTACAAAAAAAGAGGATTTAGAACTCTTTAGTGATGAGTATAGGCTAGTTGATGCCTACACACAAAGCTATGGCGGAAGTGGAAAAAGGGTAAATATAGAGTGGTTTGATGGCATAGACTCTTCTAAAATCATACTAGCGGGTGGACTAGATGAGAAAAATGTAGCATCACTTAAGCCGTATGGTTTTTACGGTGTTGATGTTAGTAGTGGAGTTGAGCTAACTCATGGCAAAAAAGACAAAAACAAGGTTATAGAGTTTATAAAAAATGCTAAATCATAACTTTTTAGATAAAACCTTAGTCCATAAACTCTCAACCACAGGGATAGACTCCTCATCTTTAGCTCTAAGGGTTAAAAATGATCTAGATTTTATGCTTGAGCTTTGGCGATCTCAGGGTCTTAGTATAAAAAAAGAGTTCAATAACTACTTTTTTCAAACCAAACTAACACCACTAAAAGAGACCACTTTTTGCATAGTCGATATAGAGACAAATGGCTCTTGTGTAGAGAAACATCAGATCATAGAACTAGCTGCTATTAAAGTAAAAGATGGAAACATAATAGACAAGTTCAAATCATTTGTAAAATGTAGTGAGATAAATGAGTATATAGTCGCCATAACAGGGATAACAACCGATCACACAAGATATGCACCAAAGCTAAAAGATGTACTTTATGATTTTAGAGTTTTTTTAGATGATAGTATATTTGTAGCTCACGATGTTAGGTTTGATTATAATTTTATATCTAAAAGTATGCAAAAAGTTGGGCTAGAACCACTTTTAAACCGCTCACTTTGCACCATAGCACTAGCACAGCGAACTATAGAGGCTTATCGCTATAAACTATCATACCTAAATGAGCTTCTATCTCTACACCCAGATGCAAAACACCATAGAGCGATGTGCGATGTACTAGCTACATATGAGCTTTTTAAACTATCCCTCTCAAAGATAGATAAAAACCTACAAAATTGTGAAGATTTGATATATTTTGTAAAACATGAGAAGATGCTAAAGAGACCTTTGATAGATCCTTTAGCAGATGAGCAGACTATTCGCTAAAAGCACCTATACCTGTTAGTTTTTTGTACCTAAGCTCCATTCGCTCTTCATTTTCCATACTATTTAGCTCTGCTATAGAGTCGATGATGTACTCTCTCATAGCTTCTATGGCACCATCTTTATCTCTATGAGCACCGATAAGTGGCTCATCTATGATATCATCTATTAGCCCTAACTCTTTTAAGTCACGACTAGTTATTTTCATAGCATTTGTAGCAGCTTCAACTTTAGCAGGGTCGTTCCAAAGTATAGCTGAACACCCCTCAGGTGAGATAACACTAAAAACAGAGTATCTCATCATAGCTAGTTTATCGGCAACTCCGATAGCCAAAGCTCCACCACTTCCACCCTCACCTATAACTATAGATATGGTTTTAGTATTTAGTGCTGAGAGTTCAAGAAGATTTCTAGCTATCGCCTCACTCTGATTTCTCTCCTCAGCCCCTATCCCAGGGTAAGCACCAGGGGTATCTATGAGCATAATCAGTGGTATGTTAAACTTCTCAGCAAGTTTTGCAACTCTTAGTGCTTTTCTATACCCCTCAGGGTGAGGCATACCAAAGTTTCGCTTTATCTTATTTTGAGTGCCACGACCTTTTTGCTCACCTATGACTATAACTTTTTGCTCACCTATATAGCCCATATAGCAAAGTATAGCAGCATCATCTCTAAAGTGTCTATCGCCATGAAGTTCGTATTTGTCACTCAATAGTGCATTTATATAATCAAGTGCATATGGTCTATCTACATGACGAGCTAGTTGGAGTTGCTGAAAAGGTGTTAATTTTGTAAATGTTTTTGCAACCTCTTTATCAAGAGCCTCTTGCATAGACTTAGCAGTACCCTCATCGTGACGAACACGAGCAGATATAAGATCCTCTAGTATTTTTTTGATATTTTGTTCAAAATTTAAATAGGTTGCCAATTTTATTCCTTAGTTGTTAAATCTTTTTGAAGATTAAAACACCGTTTGTTCCACCAAAACCAAAAGAGTTGCTCATAACACAGTTAAGCTCTGCTTTTCTAGCTTTGTTTGGCACATAATCAAGATCACAATTCTCATCTGGGTTTTCATAGTTTATAGTTGGAGGGATAATCCCATCTCTCATTGCCATCAAACAAGTAACAGCCTCTATACCACCCGCTGCACCTAAACAGTGTCCAATTTGCCCTTTTATAGAACTCATAGGTGGACATTTCTCTTTACCACCTAAAAGATCTTTTAGTGCTGCGGTTTCGTTTTTATCGTTTATTGGTGTACTTGTACCGTGTGCATTTACATAGTCAAGTTTTGGCTCTTTTGCCATACTATAAGCAGCCTTCATAGCTCTAGCTGGACCATCAAGAGATGGTGTTGTTATATGGTTCGCATCGCCACTCTCACCAAAACCTATAATCTCACCATAGATTCTAGCCCCTCTAGCGATAGCATCATCATAGCTCTCTAAAACTAAAGCAGCAGCCCCCTCACCCATAACAAAACCATCTCTTTGGCTATCAAAAGGTCTTGATGCTTTTTGTGGCTCATCATTTCTAGTAGATAGTGCTTTCATAGATGCAAAGCCACCTATCCCCGCACCAGTTATAGCACACTCAGCAGCAACAACTAACATCTTATCAGCTCCGCCACACATGATGGTTTTAGCAGCTTCACTTATACCGTGAGTTCCTGCTGCACAAGCAGTAACACTAGCTAAGTTTGGACCCCTTAAGCTATGCTCTATCGATATAAAACCACCAAGCATATTTACTAAAGCAGATGGTATAAAAAATGGACTTATTCTTCGTGGACCTCTAGTTTCAAGTATGATAGAGTTTTTCTCTATAGCAGGTAATCCACCTATACCAGAAGCGGCACTTATACCAAATCTATCCATATCTATGCCATCACCAAAAGCGGCATCTTCCATAGCCTCTTTAGCAGCTTTTAACCCTAAATGTATAAATCTATCTGCTTTTTTAACCTCTTTTTCTTCCATAACACTCGATGGGTCAAAATCCTTAACCTCAGCGGCTATCTGAACAGAGTAAGCTGAGGCATCAAAAAGTGTAATCTTACCTATACCACACTTACCTTCGCACATAGCCTTAAATGAACTCTCTTTATCATTTCCTAGTGCATTTATCATACCTATACCAGTTACTACTACTCTTCTCATCAATACTCCAAAATATCAAAATATCTTTTACTAGACCCAATAAACTTGAATCTAGAAAAAGGCATCTCCACCAAAAAAAGGTGGAAAATAGACTACTTGCTCTCTATATAAGCAACAACATCTTTTACAGTTCTTATCTTTTCCGCTTCATCATCTGGAATTTCGATATCGAACTTCTCTTCTAAAGCCATAACTAGCTCAACAACATCAAGGCTATCTGCACCTAAATCTTCAACAAACTTTGATTCCTCTTTAACCTCATCAGCATTTACGCCAAGTTGCTCAACTACTACCGCTTTAATATCATCTAAAAGTGCCATCATAGCTCCTAATCTATATTTTAAAATGTCTGCAATAATAACATAATTTACTTAAATAAATTATTTATGGCAATTTTATGCCATATTCATCCCGCCATTAACCTTTAGAGTCTCGCCCGTTATGTAGCTAGAGCTATCGCTAAGTAAAAATGCTGCCGCCTCTGCTACCTCTTTTGCTTGACCAAAACGGGCAAGTGGAATTTTTGATATAAAAGCATCTTTTATCTCATCTTTTAGGGTATCGGTCATATCGGTTGCTATAAATCCTGGAGTTATAGTGTTGTAGCGAATACCGCTAGTTGCTGCTTCAAGGGCAAAACTTTTACTCATAGCTATAAGCCCACCTTTACTAGCTGAGTAGTTTGTTTGTCCAGCATTTCCAGTCTCACCTACTATAGAAGATATATTTACCACTGAGCCAAATTTTGACTTTCTCATAACCTTCATAGCCTCACGACAACCTATAAAAGCAGATAGTAAGTTTGCCTCTATCACCGACATAAACTCCTCATTTTTCATCCTAAGGGCTAGTTTATCGTTTGTAATACCAGCATTATTTACTAGATAACTAAGCTCCCCATCGCTATCTACTATGGTTTTTATACCATCTACAAATGCAGCCTCATCGCTAACATCAAAACCTATCACAGCAGCTCTACCGCCACTAGATTCTATCTCATCTTTTAGCTTATCGGCTGCCTCAGCTCCACTTCTATAGTTTATCCATACTTTTAAACCATAACCAGCTAAAACTCTTGCTATCTCAGCCCCTATACCGCGACTTGCACCTGTTATTAGAACATTTTTACCACTAAATCTCATGTAACTCCTTTTTAAATTAAACTCTTGCTCATCTCTTGTGGGATACTAAGCCCTAAAAGCTTTAAAACACTTGGTGCGATATTGTCTAATGCCCCATCAGTTACACTACTAACCCCATCAGCTATAACAAAACACCAAACTTTCCCAACCGTATGGTTTGTTAGTATATTTCCCTGCTCATCTCTCATCTGCTCACAATTTCCATGATCAGATGTTAAAACTACACTATAGCCTTGATTTTTTGCTTTTTCTAGTATAAGCCCTAACTCATAATCAACCGCTTCAACGGCTATTTTAGCTGCTTCAAAATCTCCCGTATGACCTACCATATCGCCATTTGCAAAGTTTACAACTATAAAATCATACCCCTCATCTATGCCATCTCTAACAGCTTTACCAACCTCAGGAGCGCTCATTTGTGGCTTCTCATCGTAGGTTTTAACCTTTGGCGATGGTATCAAAACTCTTGTTTCATTTAAAAATGGCTCATCTACTCCGCCATTTAAAAAAAATGTCACATGGGCATACTTTTCAGTCTCAGCAGTATGAAGTTGTGTTAATCCAGCATTTGAGATAACCTCTGCTAAGGTATTTTTAGGAGTATCTTTTTTAAAAAGCACAGGGTAGCTAAAACCCTTATCATACTCCGTGATAGTCGCTAGATATATACTTTTATGATCTTTGCTAAATCCATCAAAGTTTTTATCACCCAAAGCAGATGTCATCTCTCTCATCCTATCGCTTCTAAAGTTGATAGTAAGCATAGCATCGCCATCTCTAAGCCCATCATAATCACCAAAAGCACAAGGCTCAACAAACTCATCTGTTATATCTTTAGCATAGCTCTCATCTATATATATAGATGGTGATTTATCACTCTTTGGAGTAGCTTCTACTATAGCCCTATACCCCGACTCAACTCTATCCCAGCGATTGTCTCTATCCATACTATAAAATCGTCCACTAATGGTAGCTATGGTTATGTTTTTATCTAGATTTTGCTCAACTTGCTTTATGAAACCCTTAGCTGAAGTTGGCGAAACATCGCGACCATCGGTTATAAGGTGCAAAAATACCTTTTTTCCCTCACCTGAAGCTATCTTTGCAATACCCAAAAGATGATCTATATGTGAGTGAACCCCACCATCACTCATAAGGCCTAAAAGATGGAGTCTATCTGAAGAGTTTAGAAGTTTTACAAACTCCCCGTTTTTAGCAAAACTACCATCTTCTAGTGCTAAAGATATCTTAACAAGATCTTGATAGAGTACTCGCCCACTACCTATGCTCATATGCCCCACTTCAGAGTTACCCATCTGTCCATCAGGAAGCCCTACATGAAGCCCATAGGTATCTATAAAAGAGTAAGGAACCTCTTTAAAAAGCTTATCATAAGTTGGTTTTTTCGCATGATAAAAGGCATTAAAATCTGTTTTTTCGTTATATCCTATGCCATCGGTAATGATTAAAACTACTTTTTTGCTCAATATATTTCCCTAGTTTTTTATACAATTATACTATAATTCTTTTTTTATTATTTTAAAGGTATCTTTTGCTCTACTATATTTATGAACTATTTAATCTTCACCTACTAAGCTACATAACAGTCCGTGCGGGAGTAGCATTTTTCTTAGCACTTTTTTTTACACTCTACTTTATGCCAAAGTTTATAAAGTGGGCTCAAAAAAGCTCAAGTGTTCAACCCATAAATGCGTGGGCTCCAAAAACCCATCAAGGTAAAGCAAAAACCCCAACTATGGGCGGTGTTATTTTTATAAGCTCAACCATACTAGCTTCGCTTTTAACTGTAAAACTAACAAATACCTATGCGATTCTTGGACTAGTAGTGCTTCTTGCTTTTATGTTTATAGGCTATATAGATGATATAGCAAAAGTTAGAAAAAACCAAAATCTAGCAGGTCTAAAGGCTAGAACAAAGCTTATACTTCAAGGTTTTTTTGCCCTTATTGTTGCTACGATGCTATTTTTACTAGGGGATTTTAACACTCAACTATATGTACCATTTTACAAACATCCAGTTGTCGATATGAAGTTTTTTGCTCTATTTTTTTGGGTACTTGTTATGGTCGCATCATCAAATGCGGTAAATCTAACAGATGGTTTAGATGGCTTAGCAACAGTCCCATCTATCGCTGCTCTTGGCTCATTTACTATCATCATCTATATCATAGGAAACATAACACTAAGCTCATACCTTTTAATGCCTAGTTTAAATATCGGTGAAGTTAGTATCATAACAAGCGCCCTAATAGGTGCTTTGAGTGGCTTTTTATGGTACAACTCACACCCTGCAGAGGTGTTTATGGGTGATAGTGGTTCACTAACCTTAGGGGCATTTTTAGGATACCTTGCCATCATCTCAAAAAGCGAAATACTCCTTTTACTTATAGGTTCTATATTTGTTATAGAGACACTATCGGTGATACTTCAAGTGGGAAGTTATAAACTTAGAAAAAAAAGAGTTTTTCTTATGGCTCCTATCCACCACCATTTTGAGATGAAACAGTGGGCTGAAAATAAGATAATCGTTAGATTTTGGATAATAGCGATGCTCTCAAATATCATAGCACTCATAACCCTAAAGCTTCGCTGATGAGAGTTTCACTATTTGGCTATGCCACAACGACAAAAGCGATCGCTAAGAGGTTTAAAAATGTCACTTTTTATGATGATAAGTGTCATAAACCATTTGTAGATGAGCAAGGCTTTAAGGTAAAACCATCGGGTGAATTTCATGAAAACTACTCAGACCTTGAGATAACTTCACCAGGTATTGCCCCATCAAACCCACTTATAAAAAAAGCGAAAAACTTAGTTAGTGAATACGATATATTTGAAGATACCGCTCCACTTAAAGTATGGATAAGTGGCACAAATGGTAAAACCACAACAACCCAAATGATGGAGTATCTACTAAAAGATAGAGGTGCTATGGCGGGTGGAAACATAGGGTTACCTTTAGCTAACCTAGATGAGCATAGCTCTATTTGGCTCCTTGAGACTAGCTCATTTACTATCTACTACACAAAAAAAGCAAGACCAAACATATATATACTCCTACCCATAAAAGCAGACCACATCTCATGGCATGGGAGTTTTGAGGAGTACAAAAAAGCAAAACTAAAACCACTTGAGCTTATGCAAGAGGGTGAATTAGCTATTGTTCCGCACGAGCTAAGCGGTGTTAAAACCGATGCTTTTGTATTTGGCTATAAAGATGTTTATGATTTGGCTAAATACTTTGATATAGATACTAAAAAAATCAAATTTAAAGGTGCTTTTTTACTAGATGCCCTTTTAGCTATGGCGGTTGATAAGGCTCTTTTTGATAGGGTTGATTATGATAAGATAAACTCATTTACCATAGACCCACACAGGCAAGAGGAGCTTAGAGATAGTAAAAATCGCCTATGGATAAACGACTCCAAAGCGACAAATATCGATGCCACCATAGCGGCTTTAGAGACCTACAAAGATAGTTTTATACACCTAATCTTAGGCGGGGACGATAAAGGGGTAGATTTAAGTGAACTATTTATCTACTTAAGAGGAAAAAATCTTCACATATATAACATTGGCTCAAACAAAGATAGACTTAGTGCTTTAGCGAGTGATTTTGAAGTAACTTTTACAAAGTGCTTAAACCTAAAAGATGCTATAAAAGCTATAGATAAAAACCTAAAAAATGGTGAAATAGCGATGCTCTCACCCGCAGCCGCATCTCTAGATGAGTTTAGTTCTTATGCTCATCGTGGCGAGGTATTTAAAGAGAGTATAAAAGGATTGTTATGAAAAAAGTTGGGGTTTTAGCTTCATATAATGGCTCAACATTTAAAAGACTTCAAGAGGCACTCCTAAGCGGTGAGCTTAAAGGGTTTGAGGTGGTTGTGGTTATATCAAACAACACAAATGCCGCTGTTTTAGAGAGTGCAAAAAACTATGGCATAAAAACTAGAGTGATAAACCAAAAAACAGACAAAAACCCAGATGAGGCACTACTAGAGGCTTTAAGTGGGTGCGATATAGTTTTACTTAGCGGGTATATGAAAAAGCTCTCAGCTAAGCTAGTAGATAGTTTTTTTATCATAAACTCACACCCTGCACTTTTGCCAAACTACGGTGGAGAGGGGATGTATGGGCGATTTGTCCATGAAGCAGTTATAAAAAACAAAGAGACTTATAGCGGTACAACATTTCACAAAATAGACGAGGAGTACGACAAAGGGGAGATACTCTTGCAAAAAAGTTTTAAGCTTAGTAGCGATGAGAGTGTCGATTCACTTGAGCAAAAAGTAAAACAACTAGAACAAGATAGTGTTGTTGAGCTTTTTTTATCACTTTAAGCTTATATTTAGTGCCAAATGCTTATAATTTCGTCTCTTTAAATAAGGCCAATTAGCTCAGTCGGTAGAGCAAGTGACTGAAAATCACTGTGTCCTTGGTTCGATTCCGAGATTGGCCACCACTTATTTTATAATCCTTGTTTGTATATACTAAATAGATCTATCTTTTGCACCCCATAACTACTTAAAAAATCTTGTTGCTTTTCATACAAAATATCTAAAATCTCTTTTTTATTATCTGCAAAATGTACTTCTCTATGGCAGTTTGGACATAATGTTGCAATATTTTCTATAGTATCTAAACTAAAATCAAAGTTTTTTTGTTGAAACATTGGTATTAGATGATGCCCTTCTGTATAGTTATTTCCATTTGCTAAAAAAGTATCGTGGTTTTTATTTACTACACAAATAAATCTATCTCTTTTTTTAGCCTCATCTATTACCTTATAGTCTCTTTTTGTTCTTTTTTTACTAATATTTATTTCATTATAATATTGCTCATTTTGAGTTCCAAACATATCCTCATAATCTATATTTTTATAAAGATAAGCTATATGCTCTATCATCTCATCGTCTATTTTTAAAATGCCTTTTTCTCTTTTTAAAATTTTCAAATCTACTAAAGAGTTTATTACCCAAGTATTAAATTTTTCATATTTTGATGAGTTTATCTCAAAGCTATTAATATCACTTAATTTTTTACTATCTAAATAGTTTCTTAAATCTTCAAAATTTACAATCCTTATTAAAGAAGATTTTATAAAATTTGTATCAATCTTTTTACTGTCAAGTAGTATTTTAAAAAGGATCCTAAATGGATAAAGATTTAAGTTTTTAACTTGTGGAGTTGCATCATTTGGATAAACTGTGTTATCTAACTGATTTATTAATATTTTTCTACACTCTAAATATTTTTTATCTTTATATTTTTTTAAAAATATATTCCCCTCTATACTTAAAGATAAATTATAATTCTTATCCCTATGTATAAAACCATAAAAAAGCAAAGGCTTATAAAAGTGTGTATCTAAGCTATTGTTTGGGATTTCATTAAAGTAATCTTCCAAATATTTTTTTATATTTTCACTAAAAAAACTCTCTTTTACATAACCGCTATCTTTTGAATGCTCTTTTATAAAAGATAAAACTCCAATGCTTCTATTGTTCATTTTACTATCATCGCCAATAAAAGAGTCAAAAGCTTTACCATTTCCAGGAGCTTGCCAAAAAATATCACTCATTTTTAATCCTTTGGAATTGTTTTTAAAATCTCGTCAATTAGCTTTGGTGGAATTGCTTCGCCTATTACTTCTCTTATTAAATTTTCACTAGCCCAAGGTGCTGGTTCCCACTCCTCAGGCAATCCTGTAAGAATAAAAATCTCTTTTAAACTTAAAACTCTAGCATCACTATATGTTCCATCTTCTTTTAATCTTCCAGGATGAACATTATTTTGTGAAGATACTGAACCATTTGCCATAGTAATTGTAGGGGCTGGTTTATCCCATTCTATTCTTTTATATGTTGTTTGAAAACCTTTTATTTTTGTTCCATCCTCTTTTTGTGGATAGTAAACTTCATTATTTAAAGCAGTTTTTCCAGTTGGTGTATGTTTTAGCCATAAAACATGCCTAGAGTTATGCTTTTTTGCATAGTGATATGGTATATCTGATCTTTCTCCACTCTCTAGAGTTGGTAAATGTCCTATTGCCTCTCTTACAGTTATGGTTTTTTGTGTTTTTGGAAACTCCCAGATTTTCTCTTTTGAGATTAGAAAAATTGCTCTTTTTCTTGTTTGCGGTGTTCCATAATCTGCAACATCAACTATTTTGTAGTTTATAAAATACTCTTTTAGCTCTTTTTTTAAATAATCTACAATTTTTATTTTTTCACCATTTACCAAAATTGAAGCCTTTAAGACTCCTATTACATTTTCAATAATTATGTGCTTTGGTTTTAGTTCTTTTATCATTTTAACAGCATATTTTATCAAAGAGTTTCGCGGGTCGTCTTCTTCCATTTTTCCTGCTACACTCATACCTTGACAAGGTGGAGTTGCTATTAAAAATTGGCAATTATGTTTTTTAGCTTCATCTAAAACCTTTTCAAATATATGAGCCTTTGTGATATCTCCACAAATTACTTTTGTGTTTGGATGGTTATATTTGTAAAAATCGGCTCTTTTTTCTAAAAGCTCATTTGCAACAACAATATTTATATTGTGATTTTTTATAAATGTTTCAGCAATTCCTACATTACTAAACAAAGACAATCCATTCAATGCAACACCCTTTAAACTTTTTATATATTTTACCTAACTAAATGTACTATTAAGTACGACTTGTTCTAAGCTATCACCTATAATGGCGGTAAAAACTATGAAGTAATTATCAAAAATCATATTATTTTTTTTATATAAAATATAATTTATATACTTAAAAGTACGATCAAAAGCACTGGCGGAGTGATAATTAAGCCAAATTTACTATACTCCCAAAAGCTTATTTTTACTCCTTTTTGTGCAAGAACATAAAGCCACAATAGTGTAGCTAAACTTCCAAAAGGTGTCATTTTTGGCCCTAAATTACACCCTATAATATTTGCATAAATCATAGCTTCACTTCCTATATCTTTTAAAGCTATATCCATAATCATAATTGTTGGTAAATTGTTCATAAAAGCACTCAATATTGCACTAATAAATCCTGTTGAAACAACAGCTATATAACTGCTTTTTGTTGATAAATACTCTAATACAATTTTAAGTTCATCTATAAGTCCACCATTTTTCAATCCATATACAACAATATAAAGCCCTATGCTAAACCAAACTATTTGCCAAGGTGCATCTTTTATTATACTTTTTGCATTTACACTTTTAAACAAACTTGCAATTATTAAAAAAATTAAAGCTCCACCTAAAGCAAATATTGAAATAGGCAAACTATAAGAGTCTGATACAAAATATGCAAAAAGAAGTAGAGCTAAGAAAAACCATGAGAAATAGAATAACTTAATATTTTTAATAGCACTTTTTGGCTCTTTTAATAAACTTATATCAACTCTTTTTGGAATATCTTTTCTTAAAATTAAATATAAAAATAGCATTGAAA
>JBAYYR010000018.1:0-14342 GCA_041672945.1 Sulfurimonas sp.
GAGTAATCTTAACATAAGCTGATCTGATGGCATCTCAAGTGAGAAAAATGCTACACCTTTGCCTTGAACTATTAGGTTATTTACGGTGTTTAGTACAAACGAGGTTTTACCCATAGCAGGACGAGCCGCGATGATTACAAGATCACCTTTTCCAAAACCTGTTGTCATTTTATTTAGTTCACTAAAACCAGTATCGATTCCAACAAGTATGCTGTTGCCTCGCTCTTTCATCATTTTTATATACTCAAGTGTCTCTTGAGTCATAGTAGGGGAGTCTTTAAAGTCGCTACTTTGGGCTGTTTGGGTGATCTCGTAGAGTTTTCTCTCAACATCATTTACAACCTCATCTGCACTCAAATCCTCCTCAAGTGTTACCCTTTTTATCTCTGTTGTAAGGCTTAGCAGGTCTCTTTTAAGTGCTTTATCTTTTAGCTCATCTACATAGGCTTTTGTGTTTGCGATGGGGTTTGCTGCTAGTATCTCTAACATCACCCCCTCATCAAACTTTTTAACTCTGCTTAGCTCATTTTTTAAAAACTCCTCATCTATAGGCATATTTTTTTGGGCTAAGTGTTGCATAGCTGCAAATATATCTTGATGAGCAGGTAGGTAAAAGTCTGTTTTTTTAAGGGTCGTCCCCAGCTCATCAAACTGAGATGGCTCAAACACGATAGAGCTGAGTATGCTCTTTTCAAATGATAGGTTATATAGATTTTCTTGCATTAGCTTATCTCACTCGCCATCTTCTCAACTTCAGCGACAAATCTATCTACAAGTTTATCCTCATCAAGGTTAGCAACCACCTCACCTTTTACCATAACAAGCCCTTTGGCTTTACCATAAGCTATGGCAACATCAGCATGAGCCGCTTCACCTATAGCATTTACCACACACCCCATCACTGAGACATTTAGTGGTGCTTTTATGTGTGAAGTTAGCTCCTCTATCTTAGCTACTGCGCTAACAAGATCCGCCTCTATCCGTCCACAAGTAGGGCATGAGATGATATTTAGTCCATCTTTTATCGCTCCACTATCTTTTAGTATCGCACGACCAACTTTTATCTCCTCTTCAAGCTCACCTGTTATGCTAACTCTAAGAGTATCACCGATACCATCAAGTAGAAGTGTCCCAAGCCCTATAGCACTCTTTATGGTAGCATGAAACTTTGTTCCAGCCTCTGTAACCCCTAGATGAAATGGGTAGTTATTTTTAGGACGAAGCAACCTATAAGCCTCAACGGTTCGCTCAGCATCACTAGCTTTTAGGGAGATTTTTATATCGCTAAAACCTAAATCTTCTAAGTATTTTATATTGTACTCAGCAGATGCGACCATACCCTCTGATGTTTGTCCATATCTATCTTGAAAAACCCTCTCCAAGCTCCCAGCATTTACACCTATGCGGATAGGGATATTTCGCTCTTGAGCTGCTTTGACTACCTCTTTTACTTTTGTTTTTGAGCCAATATTGCCAGGGTTTATGCGGATACAATCAACAACCTCACTAGCGATAAGTGCTAAGCGGTGATTAAAGTGGATATCTGCTACAAGTGGCAAGCTTATCTGCTCTTTTATGCTCTTTAGTGCTAGTGCATCTTCCATATCAGGAACCGCAACTCTAACTATATCGCACCCTGCAAAATGGAGCCTTTTTATCTGCTCAACTGTAGCTGCTACATCGGCTGTTTTTGAGTATGTCATCGACTGTACACTGATGGGTGCATCGCCACCTATCTTTACACCGCCGACATCTATCTGTTTTGTTGGGTATCTTTTTATCATAAAAAGGATTATATCAAAAAATAGTACTCAAGTGAGATCCTAAGTCAAGCTCAGGATGACAAAGCAGTGCCACCTAAAACTTATAAGTAAGGTTCATATAGACAAATCTCCCCATCTCATTTAAAAGCATAGTAGTTCCCCCACCAGCACCAACAAGGGTCAAATCAACATAAGAGTTGCTCTGTATATATGTTTTGTTTGTGATGTTATTTATACCTATACTTACATCAAGATTTTTATTTATCGCATGGTCTATTTTGGCATTATAAGCAGACCAACCAGCTAGTTTTTGCTCCCCAGCATCGCTATCTACTTTGCTCCATTTTGCAGAGTTTTGCATCTCAAGTGTAAGAGTAGAGTCATCCATATACTCATACTCTAAGGCGACTTGTGTTCTAAGTGGTGCCATATCGGCTAAGTTTTTGTTAGCAAAACCCTTTTTTTTACCCCTTTTGTAGGATGCACTAGCATTTAGGCTTAGCTCATCTGTGATAAAGTAAGCAAGTGAACTCTCACCTCCATAGCTATACCCATCAACATTATCAAACATATACCCAGTCCCATCTTTTCTTAGGTATATATAATCATCAAGATTTGAGTAAAAACCTTTTATTTTAAACTCAAAATCATCATAAAGTGCCTTATAGCCTAAGTCTATCTCTCTATTTTTTACCTGTTTTAGATTTGCATTTCCACTAATATCACCAGTAGCATAAAGCTCTCTTGCATCAGGGACACGACTAGCTACACCAAATCCTAAAAATATAGAGTTTTGGTAGTTTATGTGGTAGGTTGTTTGCAAATTTAGGCTTATGGAGTTAAAATCTCTGTCTTTTTTAGTATCTGCTTTTATGGTTGAGTGATCTAGCCTTAAACCAGCTTGTATATCAAAATCACCCGCTGTTTTATCTATCTTAGCAAACAAAGCAGAGTTATCGGTTTTGGTTTTTACTAAACTAACTTTTTGGTTAGATATTGCTCCTGAAGCTCTATTTGTCATATAGCTCTCACCCTTCCACATCCGCTTACTCCCATCGAGTCCTATGGTGAGTCTATAGGAGTCAAGGTTAAGACTATTTTTAAGTTTTAAACCCTGCATAGATGTTTTTAGGTGGTTTGTCATATACATATTTGGCATATTTCCAACCCTAAACTTACCATCCATCGGATGATCTACATCTGAGTAGTAGTACTCGATATCGGCTTTTTTATAAGTACTACCGATATTATCTATACTATAACCTACACTGTAGATATTAGAATCATCATAAGCAGCATCCATTTTTGAGTTTGCATAGAGTATATCATCGCTTCTATTTGCGGTATAGCTTAGGCGAAGCTCTTGATCTTCAAGAGTTTTTACAAATATCTTAGCCGTTGCACTCTGTTTTTTATAAGCCTTTAAGTCGCCATCTCTATATGTCATAGCAGTAGATGAGCCGACATTTTTCTCTAATTGCTTAGATAGTTTATCGCCATTTCCATCTTTGTATTGTTTACTATCTTCATAGGTGTAACCAACCAAAGCTCTTATTCGCTCATCTCCGCCACTTACATCAAAGCCAACTTTTCTAAACCCAAAGCCACCATATCCACCCTCGATTCGCCCACTAAAGCCCTCTGATGGTTTTTTGGTTTTTATCTTAACCCCACCACTTAGTGTCCCAAAGTTTTCAACATCATAAGGACCCTCTATCACCTCTATATCTTCTATTTGTGATGCTATTATGTGCGATATTGGCGGATCCATCCTATTTGGACAAGCTCCATAAACCTTACTCCCATCTATATCTACACTTATATTGTCCCTTTTTTGTCCCCTTATGTAGATATCATTTGCTATAGCACTTCGGCGGTTCATATCTATACTAGGGATATTTTGCTTCAGTGTTGTGGCAAGATCTACTGATGTTTTGGCTTTTTGGGCAACTTCACTTACACAATCACACTCGATACAAACCTCTTCTAGCTCAGCAGATAGGAGAAGTAGAGTTGTACTTAAAGAGAGAAAAATTATCTTATTCACAAAATATCCTTAAAAATAATATTTAAAACTATATAGTAATGTAACTTTAATTATGTTTAAAATTTGACCAAGGTCAAGAAAATCATCTATAAAAACAAATAAAATATAAAATTTTCAACACAAAATATAAAAAAGATTATGGATAAGATAGAGAAAATCAAAAGAGTTTTGTTTATATTGTTGCTTTTAGTACTTAGTTTTTACCTTATAAGTAGTGGCATATCTTTGTTATAATTTGCTATGGCATATATAAAACTTAACAAATCACATTTTTTTAACAACCTTGACATCATAGCAAGGCAAACTAAAAGTATCGATAAGATAGCACTTGTTTTAAAAGACAATGCTTATGGTCACGGACTTTTAGAGCTTAGTACTATGGCAAAAGAGTATGGAGTTACCAAAGCGGTCGTAAAAGATGAGCAAGAGGCTAGGGCTATAGAGGATTTTTTTGAGTATATCTTAGTTTTAGCCCCTAAAAACCCAATACCAAATAGTAAGTTTTGCTACACCATAAACTCCCTTGAGTCGATAAAGCTTTTCCCTAAAAACTCAAATGTAGAGCTAAAAACCGATAGCGGAATGCATAGAAACGGTGTGAGTATAGATGAGCTTGAGAGTGCATTTGGAGCTATAAAAAAAGCAGAGTTAAACCTAGTAGGGGTTTTTAGCCATCACAAAAGTGCAGATGAGCTTAGTAGTGAGTGGTTTTGGCAGAGAAAAAACTTTGAAGATATCAAAAAACTATCTAAAGATTTGGCTAAGCGATACGGTTTTAATGAGCTTAGATTTCACTCAAGCAACTCAGCCGCACTCTTTAGGTGTGAGAATTTTGATGAAGATATGGCAAGAGTTGGCATAGCTGCTTATGGGTGTTTAGAGATGCCAAAATCTTTTGGTACTTACGAGTTTAAGCCCATACTCTCACTTTTTGCCACTAAAAACTCAACTAGAACTTTAACTAAAGGTAGCAGGATAGGGTATGGCGGAGATGGTTTTATCAAGCAAGATAGCATAGTTTCAAACTACGATTTGGGTTATGGAGATGGTTTTTTTAGAGCTATGGCCAGTGCTAATTATAAAACCCCAAAAGGGTATGAGCTAGTAGGTAGAGTCTCTATGGATAACTCATCTTTTTTAAGTAGTGATGGTGAAATTTTAGTTTTTGATGATGCTAGAGTTGTGGCAAGTTATGCTAAAACCATAAGCTATGAGGTTTTAACCTCACTAAAAGCAGAGCTAAAAAGGGTTATAGTTTAGCTTATGATATCTTTTTCAGGCTTACCTATATGGTAACCTTGAGTAAAATCTACACCCATCTTCTCTAGCATCTCAAGTGAATCTCTATCTTCAACAAACTCAGCAATCGTCTCAATGCCAAGGTTTGATGCGAAGTTTATGATAGTTTTTACTATAACTCTTGAGTTGTTATCGCTAGTTATAAACTTCACAAGTGAGCCATCTATCTTCAAAAAGTCGATATTTAAAGCCATAATATGTGCAAAGTTTGAGTAGCCACTACCAAAATCATCTATAGCAAACTTACACCCATACTTTTTCATCCTAGCGATAAACCTTTTTATCTCCTCATAGCTCTCTATCTTGTCGCTCTCAAGTATCTCAAATACAACACGACTAGCATCATAATTTGAGAGTCTATGCTCCAAAAACTCAACAGTTTGAAGGTTAAATATATCGTAGATCGATAGATTTATAGAAAAACTATACTCTTTATCTTTAAAGTACTCAAATGTTTTATCGACAACTACTTTTGTTATATCGGGGTAGAGTTTTGACTTTATCGCTATATCTAAAAAGAAAAATGGGGTTAAAACCTTACCATCGGCGGTTATAAGTCTAACTAGCGACTCGTATTTTTCTATCTTTTTGGTCTCTACATTATATATAGGTTGAAAGTAAGGCACGATTCTATCGTTTTTGATCGCATCTTTTAGAGTGTGGATCATATCTATATTTTTAGATATCTGCTCTTTATAATCAAGGCTGCTATCATAAACTACTATATCTTTGGACTCTTTTTTGGCAACATTTAAAGCACTATTTGCCATGATAAGAACCGCTTCATTACCACTTGCTATACCACACCCAAACGATATAAAAATCTTTTGTTTATCAAGACTAAAAGCTTTAGCTTCTATCTCTTTTACAATCCCCTCAATCGAGCCATAAAACTCCTCAGCCGAAGTCCCCTGAGTACAAAGTAGTGCAAACTCATCACTAGGGAGTTTATATACAACAAGACCATTTTTAGCTAAGATAACTAGTCGATGGGCTATCTCTTTTAACACACCATCGCCAAACTCATAGCCATATAGGTCGTTTATGTGGTTAAATGAGTCAACATTTATAAGAGCTAGATGTTTTATGCTACCATCTTTTGCTATATCTTCTAAAAGTTTTAGTCTATTTGGTAGTTTTGTTAGTCGATCATAAAGGTATATGTTTTTTATCTCAACTGTTTTTTCATTTATCTTTCTCTCTAGAGCTTCGCTCATTTTTTTGATGTTTTTAAGTATATAAACTACCCCACCAAAGAGTATAAAAAGTAACAAAAAGTCAAATGCGATAGATTTTTTAAAGCTAGAGAAAAAGTAGTCATTTAGGTTTTTCTTTGGTATCTTTATACTAACTATACCTCTGATATCACCTAGTTTGTAGTTGTATGCTTTATCGTAGTTTTGTTGTATAAAAAGCGGAGCTTCCTCTTTTTTGCCATGACATTTTAGGCAAACTTGCTCAACTCTAAGCACTTTTGAAAACTGATAATACTCATCTGGAGTATCATCAAAGTACTCTTTCTCATCAGGGTATTTGTTAAAGTACTCTATAGCCCTTAGCTCATCTGCATCTGCTTGATTTAAGATGTTTCTTGGTCTATCAGATACTGTTTTTGCTATAACCTGCAAAGGGTTTGATTCACTAAAAGCTTTAGATATCGGTCTAGCACTATAAGCAGGGAGTATCGGCAAGGTTTGTTCGCTTACATCTATCTTTCCATCGGTAAAGAGCTTTTGGTAGTAGAGTCTGTTTTGCATAAAGTAGTCATTTAAAACCTCTGACTCTTTTTTGGCAAACTCATACTGTCTATCGCCTATCTCTATGTAAGAGTAGAGCATTTTTATAAGTACAATAATCAAAAAAAGTATAGGGATAGCTTGTAAGAAAAATTTATTTACTTTATACATAGCAGTCTATTCCCCTTTTTTAAAATTACTTTTAATTATTTTACCAAAAAAGACAATACTTATAACTTAAGCAACAGTTTTTACTATAGCTTCACCAAAGATAACACCATCGACCCCATCTTGTGCCAACTCTTTTATATCTTCCTCATCTTCTATAAAAGCTAGTATTTTTGCATCTAGCAGGTACTCATTTGCCACTTTTTGTACCTCTTTTGCTATCTCTTTTCTCACAACTATATACTTTGCATTAAAACTTGAAGCATAGAGTGCCTCTGTTATGTTTTTGACATATAAAGCTAGTGGCATATTGTTTAGATATATATAGTTTATAAGCTCAAGGCTATTTTCACTAAACTCAGTATAAAGCACTGAAGATGGTGGAGTTTTTAGGATAGCCTCTTGACTTAGTACATGGTAAAAGCGGATATTTTTTATAAACCTATGACCAAAAAATATCATTTAGCACACTCATCTGAGCAGTAGTTTTTACCACCTTTTTTTATCGCCTCACTCTCATCAAAAAAGACTCCACACTTAAAACACTCCACCATATCGCTACCGATCTTGTCTTGTTTTTTGTTTTGTTGTTTTTCTTGTTTTAGAGTCGGTTTTCTAAGTAACATATATATAGCCCATATCACTAGAGCTATAACTACTATTTTTCCTAACATATATCTTCTCCTATTAGTAGGTAGTGTCTATTTTTGGTTTTGATAATTTTGTGTTTTATGCTCTCATCTACCTCTTCATAGACCCTCTCACCTTTGTAAAAAAGCATAGTTGTATGCTCATCTCTATGGTTTTTTGAGATCTCTAAGAGTAGTTTTGTACTCATAACCGCCCTTGAAGTTATCATCTCAAAAACCTTTGGTGGTGTATCTTCTAGTTTTGCTCTTAGTATAGTGACATTTTTAAGCTCTAGTTTTGCTTTTATGTAGCTTAGAAAACTAACCCTTTTGGCTAAGGGTTCTACTAAGTAAACCTCAGTATCTCTCATCGCCATAGCTAGTACAAGCCCTGGAAAACCAGCACCTGTTCCTATATCTAGTAGGTTTTTTGGTTTTTTTATAAAACTAAGTGGAAAAAGAGCATCTTCTATAAACTCATCTAGTGTCCGCTCATCTTTAGCACCACTTAGGTTGTGAGTTTTGTTCCAAGCTAAAAGAGTTTTTTTGTAAAACTCCAAATCACTTTTTAGCCTATCATCCATCTAGCATATGCCCCATAGACTCTTTTTTTACCTTTAAGTATCCCTCATTATAGGTGTTTGCCTCTATGATGATAGGGACTCTTTTTACTATCTCTATATCACCTAAAGAGTCTATCTTTTTTGGGTTATTTGTAAGAAGTTTTATCTTTTTTATACCAAAATGCTCAAGTATAAAAGGGACTATCTCGTAAGTTCGCTCATCTGCATCAAACCCTAACTGATGGTTTGCTTCGATGGTATCATAACCGATATCTTGAAGTGCATAGGCATTTATTTTGTTTAGTAGCCCTATATTTCGCCCCTCTTGCCTTAGGTATATAACCATTCCATCGCTATCATTTGCTAGTTTTAGTGCAAACTCAAGTTGCTCTCCACAATCACACTTCAAGCTACCAAGTGCATCGCCTGTTAAACACTCAGAGTGAACCCGCACCACAGGCACATCTGCTAGATTTTTTTTATATATAACTATATGTTCTTTATCTTGTTGTTTAAAAACTTTTGCTCTAAAATCTCCATACTTTGTAGGTAGAGATGCCTCGTTAGATATTTGTATATTCAATATTTTTCCATAAAACGATATAATTTGCCAAAAATTATAACCAAAAAGGTTTAAAATTATGTTTCAAAGATTTCGCCGAACTCGCCTAAACCCTCATCTAAGAGCTTTAGTAAGGGAGACTACCTTAAGCACAGATGACTTTATATATCCACTATTTATAAGGAGTGGAAGTGGTATAAAAACCGAAGTCTCATCTATGCCTGATGTTTTTCAGATGAGCATAGATGTTGCCATAAAAGAGTGCGAAGAGCTGAAAAAGTTAGGGATTTATAGCATTATACTTTTTGGTATCCCAGATACAAAAGACTCGATAGGCTCTGATGCACTTTGTGAAAATGGGATCATAGCTAAAGCGATAAGGGAGATAAAAAAAGCCCATCCCGATATGTTTGTTGTGAGTGATTTGTGTTTTTGTGAGTACACAGACCATGGACATTGTGGCATTATCGATGTTAAAAACCAAACCATAAACAACGATGCAACTCTTGAGATATCGGCACAACAAGCACTAATCCATGCAAAAGCAGGAGTCGATATGATAGCTCCATCGGGGATGATGGATGGCATTATTGTAACTCTAAGAGAGGCTCTTGATGAAAATGGCTATGAAAATCTACCTATCATGAGCTACTCAACTAAGTTCTCATCGGGTTATTATGGACCATTTAGAGATGTTGCAGAATCTACACCTAGTTTTGGCGATCGAAGCTCTTACCAGATGGATAGTGCAAACCGCAATGAAGCTATAGCAGAGAGTGTTGAAGATGAGATGCAAGGGGCTGATATACTTATGGTAAAACCAGCACTTGCATATTTAGATATAGTAAGAGATATCAAAAATGCTACCACAAAACCACTAGCGGTTTATAATGTTAGTGGAGAGTATGCGATGTTGAAGTTTGCAGCAAAACAAGCTCTTATAGACTATGAGCGAGTGCTTATGGAGACGATGATAGCTTTTAAAAGAGCAGGGGCTAGTATCATTATAAGTTACCATGCAAAAGAGGTCGCTAGGCTTTTAGGAGAAGGGAAAAAATGAGACACTTTTTATCACTACAAGACTATACAAAAGATGAGATTTTAGAGATTATCGATCAAGGTTTAAGTATCAAAAAAAACCTTAAAAACGGTATCTATAACTATGAGCTAAAAAACAAAACACTTGCGATGATATTTGAAAAAAGCTCAACAAGAACAAGAGTTAGTTTTGAAACAGGTATGTTTCAGCTAGGGGGACATGCTCTGTTTTTATCAAACCGCGATATACATTTAGGTAGGGGTGAGAGTATAGCAGATACCGCTAGAGTTATAAGCTCTATGTGCGATATGGTGATGATACGAACATATGAACATGCTAAACTCGAAGAGTTTGCTCGCTTTAGCAAAGTTCCACTCATAAACGGGCTGAGCGACTCTTATCATCCTGTACAACTTCTAGCAGACTATATGACACTAGTTGAGCATAACAAACATAAAGATATGGTAGCAGCCTATATCGGCGATGGGAACAATATGACCCACTCATGGTTAATGTTAGCTGCTAAGCTTGGCTTTGAACTAAGAGTTGCGACCCCAAAAGGGTATGAGGTAGATGAGGCGATTTTACAAAAAGCTAAAGAGTTAGCCAAAACTAGCGGTGCTATCATAAAGACCTACTATGACCCAAAAGAGGCGGTTCGCGGTGCTAGTGTTGTCACGACCGATACTTGGGTATCGATGGGGCAAGAGGATACAAAAGAGCAAAGAGTAAGGGACTTTGCAGGTTTTATGGTAGATGAGGCTCTTATGAGTTTGGCTCAAGATGGGGCGGTATTTTTACACTGTTTACCAGCCTATAGAGGCTATGAGGTGAGCGAAGAGGTTTTTGAAAAACATGCTGATATTGTTTTTGATGAGGCACAAAATAGACTCCATGCTCAAAAAGGGCTTATGGTTTGGTTAGATAGCAAAAGAGGCTCTTAGGATTTTGCTATGCTAAATTTTCTTTGTCATCCTGAACTTGATTCAGGATCTCAAACTATAGATTCCAAATCAAGTTTGGAATGACAAAAAAACTGACTTTCCGTTACCTGTACCCGTCATCCTGAACAAGGTTCAGGATCTCCCCATCCATATCTTTAAGTATGTTATAATACTGTAATACAACACTACAAAAGGTGATCTTATGATAGCAACAGTAAGACTAGATGAGCATCTCGAAGCTACACTAAGTAGAGTTTCAAAGATGTTAAATAAGAAAAAAAGTGAGGTTATAAGAGAGGCAATAGGTTTGTATGCGCAAAAAGTAGAACAAAATAGAAAAACAAAAATCCTAAATGCTATAAAAAAAACCAAAGAGATAGATAAAAAGGAGTTTGAGGACTTTGAGGAGACTATGGATGATGGTCTCTAGAGGTGAGATTTGGCTTGCAAACCTAAATCCAAGCAAAAAAAGCAACGAAATGGGTAAAATACGACCAGTTTTAATCTACCAAAATGATGAGCTAAACCACAATGGCTACCCAACAACCATCGTTATTCCGCTAAGCACAAAGCTCGTTAATGATGCAGAGCCTATAAGGATGAGGATTAAGAGCAAAGAGAGTTTAAAAAATGATTCGGATTTAGTCCTTACACATATAAGAGCGATAGATAATAGCAGATTTATAGAAAAGCTTACAACTCTAAATTATGAGCAGATGCTAAGAGTAAAAGAGCTTTTTGATGAGATTGTGTAGGAGTGTGGGGCTGTTGTTTGGTCATCCTGAACCCCTCACTTGTCATCCTGAACAAGATTCAGGATCTCAAGCTATAGATTCCAGATCGAGTCTGGAATGACAAAAAACTAGTCATCCTGAACTTGATTCAGGATCTCATCTGCTCTCTATATTCTGTATTCTGTATTCTGTATGGATTCCAAATCAAGTCTGAAATGACAAAAAAACTGACTTTCCGTTTTCTGTTTCCCGCTTTCCGTTACCTGTACCCGTCATCCTGAACTTGATTCAGGATCTCATCTTTTGCTATAATCCTACAAAAAAGAAGCCCCTTGAATTACTACAATATCGCTCTTATCGGTTCGATTTTAGACCCACTTACATACCAATCTACACAAAAACTACATATCGGTAGTGTAGTGGAGCTAAAACTTCAAAGCAAAACTATGCAAGGTGTTATTTTAGAAAAAGTAGATGAGCCTAGCTTTAAGTGTAGTGATGTACTTGAGATTAGCCCCTGCTACTTTAGAGATGAGGAGTTAAAACTAGCAAAGTTTATCTCTAACTACTACATATGCTCTTTAGGTGAAGCACTAAATTTGATGGTGCCACATAAAGATGTTAAGATAAGCGAAGAAAATCCCGCACTAGAGGTAGATATAGAGCTATCGACAAAGCAAAAAGAGGCACTAAGATTTGTGGAGTCTCATAAACTATCTCTACTTTTTGGCGATACAGGAAGTGGTAAAACCGAGATATATATGAGCTATTTTAAAAAAGTTATAGACTCAGGAGAGAGGGCGATATTTTTGCTTCCAGAGATCTCATTAACCCCACAGATGAGCAAGCGACTAAGTAAACATTTTGGCAAAAGTGTAGTATTTTGGCACTCAAAACTCACTAAAGCTCAGCGAGAACAAAACCTAGAGGCGATATATAGTGGTGAAGCAAAGATAGTCGCAGGTCCAAGATCGGCTCTGTTTTTGCCACTAAAAAACCTAGCACTTATAGTGGTAGATGAGGAGCATGATGATAGCTACAAATCTAGCTCAAAGCCATACTACAACGCTAGAGATTTAGCCATATATATGGGCAAACTTTATGGGGCAAATGTAGTTTTAGGGAGTGCAACCCCATCTCTAAATAGCTTCTATAAAATCCCTTATTTTAGGCTAAAAGGGGGGCATTTTGACTCAAAAAAAGAGTTTATTTATGAGCATAGCTATGAGTCGCTTACACCTTTAGTGCTAAGTAGTATAAAACAGACTCTAAGCAGTGGCTCTCAAGCGATAGTTTTTGTCCCAACTAGAGCCAACTTTAAGTATCTTTTATGCTCATCTTGTGGTGAGGGTGTGAAGTGTGAACACTGTAGTGTAAGTATGAGCCTATACTCAAAACAAAATATGCTAAAGTGCCACTACTGCTCTGCTACAAAAGCGATACCAAAATCTTGTCAAAAGTGCGGCTCTCGTGAGCTTGTAAGCTCTCGCATGGGGAGTGCTGAGGTGGTAAAAAACCTAAAAGAGGTGTTTAGCGAAGCGACTATAGAGCAGTTTGATAGAGATGCCATCACCACCCAAAAAAAGCTAACAACAACTCTAAAAAACTTTAATGATAAAAAGATAGATATACTAGTTGGTACTCAGATGTTAAGCAAGGGGCATGACTACCATGGGGTGGAGTTAGCGGTGGTGCTAGGGATAGACAATCTTCTAAATATGCCCGATTATCGCTCAAGCCATAAAGCACTTAGCACACTCTTGCAAGTTGCGGGTAGAAGTGGGCGAAAATCTAGTTCAAAAGTGGTGGTGCAGAGTCTAAATAGTGAGTTTTTTTCACACTATCAAGAGGATTTTGAACTATTTTTAAAAGATGAGCTGGAGCTTAAAAAAGAGCTTTATCCGCCATTTAAAAAACTTGCCCGAATCCTTTTTTCACACAAAAACGAGACTAAATGCACCAAAGCGATCGATGTTATGGTAAAAAAACTTAGAGGTTTTAGCGATATAGAGATCGTGGGGTTTGGGAAGTGTTCTATCGAGATGGTTGCTTCAAAACACCGCTATGAAGTGCTTTTAAGAGCTGATAAATCTACCTCACTTATAAAAGCGATAGTCGCTTCCAAAGTTAGCGGAGCTATAGTCGATGTCGATCCGCTAGAGTTTTTATGATGGGGTGTGTCATACTAAATTCTCTTTGTCATCCTGAACCTGATTCAGGATCTCATCTGCTCTCTGCTCTCTGTATTCTGTATAGATTCCAAATCAAGTTTAGAAAAAATCAGCTATTTTCCACTGATTTTTGTATGCTACATATGCAAATATAGCCGCAACTATCGCACCTACAGGGTAAAGTAAGGGGATGATATCGTTCATATTTTTAACTCCTTTATCTCTTTTTCGGCTTTATTTAGCTTAAGTAAGTTTACAAAAACTCCAACTGAAGCCAACATAAAAAGTACAAAGGCAAGAAGCCCAATTAAGCCGCTTTCTTTGGTTCCATATATCCAACTTCCACCTGCTTGGCTAGATATACAACCATCTTTTTATGTACTACATCTACCTCTTTAGCAATGATATCAGCTTTGTCTTTTCTATCTTTTAGCATCATGATGGATAATTATAGCAAAAAAATAGCCTAGTAAAGAGATTCCAAATCAAGCTTAGAGTACTCAGTCGCCCTAAAACATAGCATTCATAACATCTATCTCACTCCAGCTAAGCTTTTTTGGTGAGTTTTTATGAGTTAGTATATGCTCTATATATCTAGCAAACATATCGGTTTCTATGTTTACCCGTGAACCTTTTTTATAGTTTTTAAAGCAAGTCTCACTCATGGTGTGTGGGATTATGGTGAGT
>JBAYYR010000019.1:0-12751 GCA_041672945.1 Sulfurimonas sp.
AACAGGTGATCACCTAAGTGCGGTTGTTAGAAGGGTAAATATCGACAAAATTCACGGTATCCAAATAGAGCTATCAAGAACATCTCCAAAGTTTTTAGAAGAGCTTTTAGCACTTGAAGTTCCAGAGATAGCCGATGGTACTGTTGTAGTAGAAAAATCAGCTAGAATCCCCGGTGAAAGAGCTAAAGTAGCGGTTTTTAGCACACACCCACAAGTCGATGCTGTTGGGGCTACTGTTGGGGTAAAAGGTGTTAGGATAAATGCTATAAGCGATGAGCTAATAGGTGAGAGTATAGATTGTATAGAGTACTCAGCTATCCCTGAGCTTTTTATATCAAGGGTTATGAGTCCTGCTATCATAAGTAGTGTTGAGATAAAAACACTAGAAGATGGCGAAACTAAAAAAGCATATATCACCCTTCCGAGTGATCAAAAGTCAAAAGCTATAGGTAAAAGTGGTATAAATATCCGTCTAGCTTCTATGTTAAGTGGTATGGAGATAGAGCTTATAGAAGATGATGAGAAACAAAGTGCAACCACAACTACTGAAGTGATCAAAGATGGTGTTGATGCACTTGAGGCACTATTTAACTAACACCTAAGTTCTAGCGGCAAATGGATTTAGTTTTAACAAAACTAAATCTGCTACTATGTTTCCAAGCAGTGTTAAAAAAGCCGTAATGATAAGTATCCCCATAATGATAGGATAATCCCTACTCATAGCACTTAAAAAAAAGAGTTGCCCCATACCATCTATACCAAAAATAGACTCAAGAATCACACTTCCACCTATAAGAGCTGGTAAACTAAGCCCTAAAAGTGTCACAATAGGTGGCAAAAGATTTGGTAGTATATAGTATCTTAAGAGCTTGTTTTGACCAAGCCCACGAGAGATAGCAAAGTAGTAATAATCACTCTTTAGTATCTCTAGTGTAAGTGAGCGGATATATATACTAAGACTCCCAAAACCAACAAGTACCATAACACCTATAGGTAGAACTAGATGCCATGCCATATCGCTATAGTAGGCTAATCCCTCTTTTGGTATATTTGAATGAAGCCCTGAAATCGGGGTGATACCAAGCTTTAGTGAAAAGAGTATCAGTAGTAATAGTGCCAAATAAAAAGATGGCATCGAAAAAGAGAAAAGTGAGAGTTGTCTGATGATATAATCGGACTTTTTTTCATAATTTAGTGCCGATTTTATACCAAGATATAGTGATATAACAAACACAAAAACCAAAGATATAAAGTTCATAGTTAGAGTTATAGGGACTCTTTTTAAGATCTCTTCGCTTACATTTGCTCCACTTACAAAAGAGATACCAAAGTTTAGTGTAATGATATTTTTTAACCAGTTTAGGTACTGTTGTGGGAGTGATTTATCTAAACCATATATAGCTTTAAGATTCTCTATCGCCTCTTTTGACATATTTGGGTTTAACTCACCCCCGCTTAAAAAGCTATTTGGTGCGATATTTATAGCCAAAAAAGATATAACAGAGATGATAAGTAGCATCAAAACTACATAAGATAGTTTTTTAAATGCCACCTCCATAGTACTCTATTTTTCCAAATCCCATGAGAAAACAGTTTTTCCATCAACATCACTAGCAGCTGCCATACCCATAATGTTATATCCCGCATCGACATAGTGAACCTCACCACTAACCCCACTAGCTAAGTCACTAAGTAGATACATAGCAGAGTTTCCAACCTCTTCTATAGTGACATTTTTTCTAAGTGGTGCATTTACTTCATTCCATCTAAGGATCTGTTTAAAATCCCCTATCCCTGATGCTGCAAGTGTTTTTATAGGACCTGCCGATATAGCATTTACCCTTTGAGCTTTTGCTCCAAGCTCTGCTGCCATATATCTTACACTAGACTCAAGGGCTGCTTTTGCTACACCCATAACATTGTAGTTTACTATATATTTTGGTCCACCAAGGTATGAGAGAGTTAGTATTGAAGCTCCCTCATTTAGCACACCCTCAAGGCGGTTAGTAAGATCTATAAAAGAGTAGACAGAGACATCCATAGCTATCTTAAAAGCATCTCTTGAAGTTTTCATAAATGGCTCACTTAGTGCCTCTTTTGGGGCAAATGCAACTGAGTGGACTAAAAAATCTATCTTGCCAAAATTTTTCTCTATAACATCAGCAATATTTGCCATATGCTCCTCATTTGATACATCTAGCTCAAAAACAGCTTCACTTCCAAAACTCTTAGCTATTGGCTCTACCCTTTTTTTAAGTGCATCATTTAGGTAAGTAAAGGCCATCTCTGCCCCTTGCTCATAACACGCTTTTGCTATACCATATGCTATAGATTTATCATTTGCTAAGCCTACTATTAGCCCTTTTTTTCCCTTCATCAACATCTACTTTTCTCCTTGATTTATTATATTGTAAAAACTCTCCACCTCAAGTGAGGCACCGCCTACTAAAACCCCATCGACACTACTTAGTGCTAGTATCTCTTTTGCATTTTTAACATTTACACTTCCACCGTATAAAAGTGGTGCTTTGCTTAGTTTTTTAAGTTCAGAGTGTATCTGCTCTATCTCACTAGTAGTAGGAGTTAGTCCGCTACCTATCGCCCAAACAGGCTCATAGGCTACTATAAGTTTTTCATAGTTTGTGTCTATATCTTTATACTGTGTTTTTATAAACTCCATAGCATTAGCTCTATCTTCTAGTTTTTCGCCAACACAGTAGATGATACTAAAACCTTGCTCTTTAAAAAACTCAAACTTTTTAGCTATATCTTCTTGGCTCTCACCTAATATATGTCGCCTCTCACTATGCCCTAAAAGTATGGTTTTACACCCAAACTCCTCTAGCTGCTCTAGCCCTATCTCACCTGTAAAAGCTCCATTTTTAGCCATATAGGCATTTTGAACACCTACGGTTATATGTTTAGAGCTACTAAGTAGGGCAGTAGCTGGTGGAAAAACAAAAATCTCATCGCTACCATCAACCAAGCTATCTAGTTTTTCTATATACTCTTTTGTTTTAGATCTTGTTAGATTTGTTTTAAAATTTGCTGCAAATATCATAACTATCTTCCATCAAGCAAGCTAAGCACACCTGGCAAAGCCTTACCCTCAAGTAGTTCAAGTGATGCCCCACCACCTGTTGAGATAAAGTTTATCTCACCATCAACACCTATTCGCTGAACAAGATCGGCTGTATCTCCACCACCAACAACTGTTGTAGCATAGCTATCTGCTACAAAATGAGCTATAGCATTTGAGCCTCTTGCATACTTTTCCATCTCATAAACACCCATAGGACCATTCCAAAGTATAGTTTGAGCATCTAGTAAAACTTCACTATATAGCTTAACTGTAGCAGGACCGATATCTAGCCCCATCCACTCATCTGGAATCTCTTGAGCGGTGACTATCTTACTAGGTGCATCTTCACTAAACTTCTCAGCTGCAACAACATCTACAGGTAAGTAGAACTTAACACCTAACTTTTTTGCTTCATCCATGATATGTTGTGCCTCATTTAGCAGATCATCCTCAACTAGCGAAGCCCCTATGTTGTAGCCTAAACACTTTAAAAATGTAAAAGCCATACCACCACCTATGATCATCTTATCGACTTTTGGTAGCAAGTTTACAAGAGCCTCAAGCTTACCTGAAACCTTGCTTCCACCCACTATCGCGACAAATGGTCTAACTGGATTTTGTATAAGTTTGCCAAAAAACTGTATCTCTTTTTGGAGTAAAAAACCTGCTGCTTTATGTTTTTGATCAAAAAAGTGGGTAATCCCCTCAACCGAAGAGTGGGCTCTATGGCTCACGCCAAAAGCATCATTTATGTAAAACTCTGCCATCGATGCTAGTTTTTTGCTAAGCTCTTCATTGTTTTTTGTCTCACCACTCTCAAATCTAAGATTTTCAAGTAGTAAAACCTCACCTTTTTGCAATAAATCCGCCTTTGTTCTAGCATCCTCACCAACTACATCATTTGCTAAAATAACATCTCGCTTAAGTAGATGTTGAAGTCTTCTAGCGACTGGTAACATAGTGTACTTCTCATCAAACTCACCCTTTGGACGACCTAGATGAGATGCTAGTATCACCGAACACTCTTGATCTAAACAGTAGTTTATAGTAGCTAGTGCTGAGCGAATCCTTCTATCATCAGATATATTTGCAAACTCATCCATAGGGACATTAAAATCACATCTGATAAAAACCTTTTTACCCGCTAAATCTAAATTCTTAATATCTAATAGTTCCATCTTGTACCTAAAAATTATTTACTTATATAAACAGCCATATCTATAAGTCTTGTTGAGTAGCCCCACTCATTGTCGTACCAAGCCATGATTTTTACCATGTTGCCATCTATAACTTGAGTTAAATCCTCTGCTACGATAGAGCTATACTCACACCCAACAAAATCTTGTGAAACTCTCATATCTTTATCTATAAGTAAGATATCTTTTAAAGATGAGTTAGCAGCTTTGTTAAATGCCGCATTTACCTCATCTTTTGTTGTGTTTTTAGAGACTACAACATTAAGATCTACCATAGATACATCTGGAGTAGGAACCCTTACACTTTGTCCATGGAGTTTGCCTTGAAGTTGCGGTAAAACCAAACCTATAGCTTTTGCGGCACCTGTTGTTGTTGGTATCATGTTTATTGCACCCGCTCTTGCTCTTCTTTTATCTTTTGAGTGTTTTACATCAAGAATATTTTGATCATTTGTATATGAGTGGATAGTTGTCATAAGCCCTTTTTCTATACCAAAAGCATCATCTAAAACTTTTGCAACAGGTCCTAAACAGTTTGTTGTACATGAGGCATTTGAGACAATATTTTGCCCCGCATAGAGATGCTCATTTACCCCTATAACAAAAGTTGGGGTGTCATCTTTTGCTGGAGCTGAAAATAGTACTTTTTTTATACCCTTATCTATGTGAACTTGTGCATCTTTTTGAGTTAAAAATACACCTGTACACTCAAGTACAAGCTCTGCGCCACAACCTGCAAAGTCTAGATTTTTAGGGTCTCTATCGTTAAAAACTCTTATCTTTTTACCATCTATAGCTATATGATTTTCATCTATTTGTTCAACATTTTTACCAAAAGTACCATGTACTGAGTCATTTTTTAAAAGATACATCATCATATCGATATCTGCCATATCGTTTATCGCTACTATCTCTACATCATCTCTTTTTGAAGCGATTCTAGCGACACAACGGCCGATTCTACCAAATCCATTTATTGCTATTTTTAAAGCCATTATTTTTCCTAATAGTTAAGATAAAGTTGGTTATTTTATCTAAAACTTCGTTATAATTGCCTTTAAAAAATGCAAAAAGAGAAATCTGTAGCCCTTTTTGGTGGTAGCTTTGACCCACCTCATCTAGGGCATATAAAAGCTATCGAATCACTTTGTGCTTTAGAGTTTATAGATAGAGTTGTTGTTATGCCAACTTTTTTAAACCCTTTTAAGAGTTGTTTTTTTGCACCACCTAAGCTTAGGCTAAAGTGGCTAAGAGAGATATTTAAATCTAACAAAAAAGTAGAGATAAGTAGCTTTGAGGTTGATAAAAACAGACCAACTCCAACCATAGAGTCGGTTTTTTACCTACAAAAAAGTTACGATAACATATATGTAGTTATAGGTGCCGATAATCTAGCTAAACTTCACACTTGGCATAGGTTTGATGAGCTAGAAAAGATAGTTAAGTTTATAGTTTTAAAAAGAGAAAATATAGACCCAACACAAGAGTACATCAACATAAACATAGATGTAGATATCTCCTCATCTGCTCTTAGAGATGAGCCAAAAAAAGAGTTTTTGCCATCTGCTTTTGCTGATGAGATATATAGTTATTATAAGGAAAAAAATTGCAAGAAAGATTAGATAAAATAGTAAAAGTTTTAGACGATAATAAAGCCCAAAATATCGAAATATATGACCTTAGTTCAAAAAGTTATATAGCACAAATGGTCATAATAGCCTCTTCACTAGGAGCTAAACACACTTTAGCCCTACTAGATCATCTAAAAAAAGAGTTAAAAAGAGATGAGGATTTTTTAAGAGTTGAGCAGAGTGATAGCTGGATAGTGGTTGATTTAGGAGATATCCTAATACACCTTATGACTCCAGAGTATAGAACAAAGTACGATATGGAAGGGTTTTTAAACTCTGTACTTTTAGGTAAATAGTAGGGCTAAAAAACCTGTCATTCTGAGCTTCCTGTCATCCTGAACTTGATTCAGGATCTAAAACTATTAAACTAAAAGAGATTTCAGATCGAGTCTGGAATGACTGAGATGTTCAAGTCTTGGAGTGGCTGAGTTTTCAACTCTAGAATAACAAGAGATTGTCATTTTTAATTTTTTTTAAAAACCTTAACTAAGCTTCTCAACTCATCTTTTGGCAGTTCAAACTCAATTGCAAGATTAGAAAATTCTGAAATCGCACTTTTTATCTCATCTATTATATTTTTATACTCTTTTATATTATGTTTTTGTGCTAATTTTTCAAGATGTTTTATAGTTGGGTTTTTTCCTTCATTTAGATATGTAGTGCTATGCTCAGTTCCAACTCCATAAGAAAATGTTAAATCATAAGCAGGAGTTAGCTTCCAAGAGTTATTAATATCTAGCATAAAAGAGAAGTTTTTAGCATGGTCATCTTTGTTGTGTGTAAAAAGATTAAAAACTGCAACTTTGTATAGTTTTATCACTTCATTTATATCTTTTGTAAGATTAAAACATAAAGTTAGTAAATCATCATAGTCAAGTGTTGGAACTCTAAAATCGCTATGAACTAGCCCTGCAACACTATGAATATGTACTCTTTTGTCTTTTTGTCTATCAAATCTTTTTATTGCAAAATAGCTATTTTTTTCACCTTTTAAAAGTTTTGTTTGAGACATTTCTATATTTGCTTTTTGTGCCATTAAAGAGTAAATATACTCAATTTTTCCAATATTTAAGCTATCGTTTGAGTTTGGAAACTTGATTATATAGTGTTCAAAATCATCTTTTAAAGCTTGATTTCCTTGTAAAATATTGTTTTGATTATCTATTTGAGCCATAATTTTTGGTCTAGCTCCAGCACTGCTTCCTTGCATAGCCAAAAGAGTATCGACAAGTTTATAGCTATGCCCACTTAAAATATCTAGTGAAGAGTTTGCTAAATCATCTAAAATTATCTCATCTTTAAAACTTTTTATCTCTTCATATATTGGTTCATAACTTAATGCTCCAATCCCATATTTTCCAACATAACATAATCTATCAAGCTGTGTAATAGCTCCAAGATTTATCCCCTTTGACATTAGATGTCTATCGATTAGTAATCTTCCCCAACCATCAGGTAGGCTATCTGCAAAAACTCCAAATAAACCATCAAAAATATTATCATTGCAAACTTGCAACTCTTTTTTTAAAGGTAAAATATATGGAGATAGTTGAATGTTTTTTTCTATAAAACTACTATCGTATTCAAAATAAATTTTTCGATTTTTTAAAGCAAGTTTGCCTACAAAAAGCTTATTGTTAAAATGATTAAAATATACATTTACAGTTTGTATCATTTTATAGCTCCTCTTTTTTTAGTAGGTTTGGTTTTTAGTAAATCATCTATTGTTTTGTACTCTTTTTGCTCTTGTTTAGCTAAATCTTTAAAATCATCTAAACAATTAAGAACTAGTGCAAGATTTAATAAAAACTCCAAAGAGATTTTTCCTGTTGTTTCAAATCTTTTTATACTTCCAAGACTAACTCCACTTCTTGTAGCTAAGCCCTCTTGAGTTAGATTTTGTTGCAACCTTTTTTGTTTGAAGTTCTCTTTTATGGTTTGTAAAATTGTATTTGGTGTTGATAGGCTTATAGCTAACATATTAACCCCTAATTAAATAATTTTAGTATTATAGCCAATATATTATCTATATCGATAGTTCTATTATTCTCTTTTTTCCTAAAAAACACCTACACTCTGTATACTTGAGGCATTTTGTAACATATCTTTATAGTTATAGATCGCCTCAACATACTTGATAGCCTCGCTACCTCTAGCATATCCGTGTTTTAAGTTTTTATAGTATCTTTTTTGAGCAAGTAGTGGTAAAACCGATTTTAACTGTTGCCAAATATATGGATTTAACCCCATCTTTACAGCCAAAGTTTGTGCATCATTTAGATGTCCTAAACCAATGTTATAAGCAACTAGTGCTAGTTTAAATCTATCTTCACCTACTATATTTTCATCTAAACTCGATGCGATTTGCGATATATATCTAGCTCCACCAAATATACTCTCTTTAGGATCGGTCCTGTTTGTTATCCCTAAACCTGAGGCGGTTGAGAGTGTTAGCATCATAAGCCCTTTTACCCCCGTTGGGCTTGTTGCATTTGGGTTCCAGTGGGACTCTTGGTAAGATATGGCAGCTAGTAGATGGTAGGGTATATCATACTTTTGTGATGCTTCTAAAAAGAAGTTTTTGTATTTTGGTAAAACAGTTGTCACTTTTTTATAAAAAGATGTTGTGTCAAAATAATCAAACATAATGTTATTAGAGAAATAGTGATCCTTTAGCCTTGCCATCTCACCACTTTGAAAAAATGTTGTTATCCAACTATAGAGATTCTCTTTTAGGGCTTTTGCTTTTGGCGATATTATCCATGCTAACTGCTCTCTAGCTCCCACACTAAAGGCAAAAGATAACTCAGGGTAGTATCTTTGATTTATCGAAAAGGTGTTGTTATCTACGATGGTGCAGTCAAACTCGCCCAAAGCGACTCTAGATAAAATCTCCTCAGATGAGATATCATCAACTAGCTCTGCTTTTATCTCTACTCCACTATCTTTTAGTCCATTTATAGTGTTACTATATCTTGAGTCGTTTGCTATAGCGACATTTAGCTCACTTAACATCTCTAAGTTCTCTGGAAAAGCTCTATTTTGGTGTAGCTTTCTGTTGCAAATCACCTGCTGTTGAACCTCCATATATGATGGTCCAAAGTTATACTCTAGCTCACTTAGCTCATCTTTAGCTAAAAGTGCTGAAGTTATGTGGATATCTTCAACCCTACTAAGCTCTATAGCCTCTTTTGTGGTGTTTGCTACCGTGATATTTAAACTTACTCCCAAATAATCTGCATAGCTTTTTAAAAGGTCATACTCAAACCCTTTTTTACCATCTCCATCTATATAGTATGTTGAAGATGAATTTATAAGTACAACATTTAAAGTGCCCTCTTTTTTTAGCACTTGCAAGTCGTTTGGGTTTATGTACCTCTTTAGCTCATTAAACTCAGTATGGGAAAACCACCCAAACATAAAGGAGTAGATGCTAAAAAAAAGTATAACTACAAGCGAATTATTTTTTGAAAAACTCATAATATTTTTTTATTTTTAGCAAATACAAAGCGGTTTATACCATCTTCATACTCATAAGCCAAAACCTCATCGTGAACCTTGAGGATAGAGTCAACTAGATAAAGCCCTAGTCCGAAACTATTTTTAGCAGGGTTTTCTTTTGTAAATGGCTCTATGTAGTAACTAAGGGGTTTTGCTAGCCTATCGCCTCTGTTTTCAAAACACAATTCACCGTTTTTGTATAAAATCTTAACCTTAGCATCTTGTGAGTATTTTATGCCATTATCTAACATATTTTTAATAGCAGTTGTGTAGAGTCTATAACTAGTACTAACCTTTATAGAGGCCTCTACATCTATAGTTAAACTATCTCTATCTATCATCGCCATATCTATAGCTCCATCGACAAGATCTATAACTCTATACTCTTTAAACTCGCTCTTATCGCCTACACTAGTCACCTCTTCTATAAGGGCAAACTCATTTACAAGCGACTCAAGCCGACCAAATATAGAGACAAATCTATCTCTTTGCTTTTGTGACTCTAACATCTGAGTAGCTATGGTACCCTTTGCTATAGGGGTTTTTAGCTCATGCATAATGTTTCTTAAAAACAGAGTCCTAGACTCAAGTATATCATTTATTTTATTTTTTGCAGCTTCCATCTCGTTTGATATCATAGATATCTCATCTTCACCGCTTGAACTAAATGATATATTCATATTTCCTTTTCCATAGAGTGCTATCTTTTTTCTAAGTCTAATAAGTGGTCTTAATTTTTGAAGTATAAGTAAAAATGATAGCAATATAACAGATATAATAACACTATATATATAGATAATAGGTGATGATTTAAACGGTTTTAGCTCCTCATCATGAACTAGTATAGATGAGCTTGGGGCTTTTATGTAGAAATAGATATTTTTCTTATGCTCAAGCATACTTACACTCATATCTTGAACAACCTTTTTAGTATATGTCCCCATAGATGAGACCATCAAAGATGAGCCTATGCTTTGAAAATCTTTTTGCATTAAAGACCTAGCATTTTTTAGTATAGATTTAACTTTTTGTCTATCTTTTTCTAGATTTATGTTGTAAATCGCTAGATTTGCTTCTAGCATAATATTTGGTCGTTGCTCTTGTATATGTTGTTGATATATCTGTGTGATAGTTGAGTGTTTTGCAAAGATACTCTCAAAATACCTCTGCTCACTAAGTTTTAAAAACTCCCAAAAAACTATACTAATACTTATAGATGTAACTATAAAAGCAAAGAGTACAGTTAGTAAGACGGCATTTTTTTTCATCTATTTTAGTAGTTTGTAGCCAACTCCTCGAACTGACTCTATAAGTGTTTTATCGCCTAGTTTGTTTCTTATGCGTCCTACCATAACATCTATACTTTTGTTTGATGAGTCCTCATTTATGGCATTTACATTGTGGATAAGATCCTCTCTAGATACCACTAAACCTTGCTTTGCTATCATATATGAGAGTATCCCAAACTCTGCATTTGTAAGATCTATCGCTCTACCTTTATAGGTTATGCTCATAGATGAAGCATCACACTTAAAGTCGCTTTTTGACTCCTCTCTCTCTTGAGATTTAGTCTCATACCTTCTTAAAACAGAGAGAATTCTAGCTTCAAGCTCTCGTGGATCGTATGGTTTTGGCAAATAATCATCTGCTCCCATCTCAAGAGCTTTTACCTTGTCACTAAGATCACTTCTAGCAGATGAGATGATAATAGGCACATCTTGACGCTCTCTTATAGCTTCGCAAACCTCAAGCCCATCCATACCAGGTAGAGTAAGGTCTAGTATAACAAGATCAAAAGGCTCAAGTTTAAGTATGCTTATAGCTTTAAACGGGTCATCTTCAGTGATAACTTTAAAATCAAACTGCTCAAGATACTCTGTTAGTATCTCAGCCAACTCCAAATCATCCTCTATCATTAAAATCTTTTTCATAACTATCCTAGTTCTTAAGTAGTAATTAAACTAGTGATATTATAGGCTATTAGTGCTAATACATAAGCAACAATTGATGTAAAGGCTAAAAGATAAAAGAAGTATTTTATACCTCCAGCCTCTTTTGTAAAGACGATTGAAGCGGCTAAACAAGGCAAATATATCATAACAACAACTATAAAAGATACTGCCGATGGTAAGCTTACATTTTTAGATATGATGTTTTTTAGACTTACACTCTCCTCATCTAAATCCTCACCCAAAGAGTATAAAACCCCCAAAGTTGAAACAACCACCTCTTTAGCAGCAAGTCCAGCTTGAAGAGCAACACTTAGCTTCCAGTCAAACCCAAGTGGCAAAAATATCGGTTCAGTAAACTTACCTATACGACCTAGATAACTCTGCTCTAAAAGTGCTTCGCTTAGTTCATTATTTAGCTCCACTTTTTGTTCTATATTTTGCTCTATCTTAGCTTCATAAAACTCCTCTAGGGCACTATTTTTAGGGTAGTTACTTAAAAACCAAACTAGCACTGAAGCTGCTGCTATAAAAGTACCCGCTTTTTTAAGATACATCATTGTTTTTGTAGATACTGTGTGCCAAATAAGCTTAAGTGATGGTAAGCGGTACTTTGGCATCTCCATAACAAAAGGCTCATCTGCACCCTTAAAAGCGGTTAGTTTTAAAACTTTAGCAGCGATTAGCCCTATAAAAGCACCACTTATATATATGCCAAAGAGTGCATTTCCAGCCATACTTGTCGAGAAAAATGCCCCTGCAAAAAGTACATATATAGGCAACCTTGCCCCACAACTCATAAATCCTATGACAAAAAGTGTCAAAAGTCTATCACGGTCATTTTTAAGTATTCTAGCACTCATATAAGCAGGAATTGAACACCCAAACCCTGTTACAAGTGGTATAAAACTCTGCCCATGGAGTCCAAATTTATGGAAAAACCCATCTAGCAAAAATGCAACTCTAGACATATACCCTGTTGTTTCAAGCAAAGCTATACCTATAAAAAGTATCGCGATATTTGGGACAAATGTAATAACCGCTCCAACTCCTGCAAAAAGCCCATCTTGCACTAATGATCTTAGATCATCATTTGCTATACCACCCCCAACAGCTTCACCTATCCAAACAAAAAAATCCTCTATATACTCCTCTGGCAAATCCCCTAAAGTAAAAGTTAGTTGAAAAAGGGTCCACATCAAAAGTAAAAATATGGGGATTCCAAAGTATTTATGAAGAAGTACTCCATCTATCTTATCGGTTAGACTTTTTTGCTCTTGTGGTTTTACATAGCTTATAACCTCTCTTGCTATACCGCGGTTAAAAGATGCACTCTCACTTGCAAAAACCTCTTTTATATCTTCATTTTCATGATGGAGTTCTATATGTTTT
>JBAYYR010000020.1:0-12571 GCA_041672945.1 Sulfurimonas sp.
AGCTACTAACACCACAACAACAATTTATCGGTGTTCGTGGACCAAAACTAACATTTTTATAAGGGATAAAGTATGAGTGAAATGAAAAAAATCAAAAACTTAAAAGAGTTTTCAACCTCAGCTGATCGTTTTGAGGGTGCAAACCTTCTTTGTCCAGGGTGTGCACACTCTATCATTGTTAGAGAGGTTTTAAATGCCACAAACGATGATCTAGTACTATCGGCTTCAACAGGGTGTTTAGAGGTTTGTACAGCGGTATATCCTTACACTTCATGGGATGCTTCTTGGATACATATAGGGTTTGAGAACAGTTCAACTGCGGTTGCGGGTGCTGAGTCTATGTATAAAGCACTAAAGAAAAAAGGTCGCCTAAAACAACCAGAGAGAAACCCTAAGTTTGTATCTTTTGCGGGTGATGGTGCATCTTATGATATCGGTTTTCAGTGGATATCTGGATGTATGGAGAGGGGTCATAACATAATGCATATCGTTTTAGATAACGAAGTTTATGCAAATACAGGTGGTCAGAGATCATCTTCAACACCTATTGGCTCATCTACAACAACTTCTCCAGCAGGTAGCATAAGCTATGGTGAGAAGAAAAACAAAAAAGATCTTATGGCGATTATGGCAGCTCATCACATACCTTATGCTGCTCAAGTATCTCCAAACAAGTGGAAAGATATGGTCAAAAAGATACAACACGGTATGGCAGTTGATGGACCTGTATTTATAAATGCAGTTTCACCTTGTACAACTGAGTGGAAGTTTGATCCAAAAGATACTATGCTTTTAGCAGATTTAGCTACAGACTCATTAGTGTTTCCACTATATGAGATTATCGATGGTACAAAGTACAACATCACTTATAGACCAAAAAATATTGTTCCAGTTGAGGAGTATTTGGCGGCTCAGGGTAGATTTAAACATCTATTTAAGGATGAGTATAAGTATCTTATCAAAGAGTGGCAAGAGAGAGTTGATGCTAACTGGGAGTATCTACAACGCCGTGAAGAGGCTAGTGTATAACCTGAACTTAGTTCAGGTTAATACCTTTTTATCTACAAACCTTATCTTTTAAATCATCAACTTTTATAGCACTTTCTAAAAACTTTATAGCAACTACTTTTTCGGTATCGTTTATGTACCACTCTGTTATATGCTCATTTTCTAGAGTTTGTAGTTTGTCCATATCTACTTCATCTAATGATAGAAAAAGGTGTGAAAACTTCTCTGGATTTGCTAGTTTTAGAGTCCATAAAAGCCATAAAAGTGCGATAAAAGCGACCCCTAGCCCTAGAGCTTCTCTATCTACTTCACCTAGTAAAAACCCAGCAGCACTACCACCTATAAAGGTTGCAAAATAAGCAGCAGAGTTTGACATACCAAGAGCTAAACCTTTTTGGTGTACTTTTGCAAACTTACTTATCATCGACTGTACAAGTGGCTCCATCATATTAAATGCCATAAAAAACAGTACAACACCAGTAACAAAAACAGCACTAGAATCACTAAGGGCCATTATGACAAATGACAATATAAAAAAGATTATAGAGATTAAAAATATCATTTTTGGTTTGTTTTTCTTCTCACCAAAAATCACAGCAGGACCCATAGAGGCAAAACCAAATATCATAGCAGGTAGATAGGCTTTAAACAGCTCAGACTTCTCCCATCCAAAAGCATCACTTGTTAGTATGATAGGGATAAGGACAAATGCTATAGTCATAAGACCTTTTTGCATAGCATTTATCACTATCATATTTACAAGATTTGGATCTTTTAAAACATCACTTGAAGTCGCCTTTTTTTGGTAGGTGTGTTTTATAACAGGTGGAGTTGGAACCTTTGTAAAGAGTACTATCATAGCTACTATAGATGCTGCTGCGGTTATGGCAAATAGTGTATCTACACCAAATTTTGCACCCAAAACAGGACCAACACCCATAGCAACAGCAAAACTAAGTGCTATAGAAGCACCCATCAAAGCCATAGCTTTACCACGACTCTCTTCAGGAACCAAGTCGGCTATCATAGCAGTTATAACAGAGCCTATAGCACCAGCACCTTGTAAAAATCTACCTACCATAAGCATATATACATTATCTGTAGTAGCACATATAATAGAGCCTATCAAAAATATAATAAGCCCAACTAAAAGTGTAGGTTTACGACCTATTTTATCGCTCATAGCACCAAATGGGACTTGAAAAAGTGCTTGAGTTAGTGCATATCCACCAACAATAACACCAACTAAAAACGGAGTTGAGCCCTCTAGTTCGAGTGCATATATGGAGATGAGGGGTAAAACTATAAAAAGACCAAAAAACCTTAAAAACAAAATCGCAGAGAGTGGGGCTATTTTTTTGAACATAATCAACCTTAAGTGTTATATAATTTTGAAATTATAGTAAAACCAATGTTTTTTTGGTTTAAATAGATTTACTTAAGAGTTAAAATAAAGGTTATATAAATGAAACTAGTACTAGCAACATCAAACAAAGGTAAGCTTCAAGAGATAAAAGAGCTTTGCAGTGAGCATGAAGTTATGGTTTATAGTGAGCTAATAGATGAGTTTGAGATAGTTGAAGATGGGAGTAGTTTTAAACAAAATGCACTTATAAAAGCAAGAGCAGTTTTTAAGGCACTAAAAGATGAGAGTGTAGTAGTTATAGCCGATGATAGTGGCATAAGTGTAGATGAGCTTGGTGGTGAGCCAAATATATATAGTGCTAGATATGCAGGTGTAGATGCAAACGATAAAGATAACCTTCTAAAGGTAGTAGATGAGCTTAAAAAAAGAGAAAAAACAGGCTCACCTGCTCACTATACAGCAGCTATAGCGATAGTAAATAAAGATGGTGAGTTTTGTGTTCATGGGTGGATGTATGGCGATGTTATAACTACTCCACGGGGAGATAAAGGTTTTGGGTATGACCCGATATTTATCCCAAAAGGTTATGAAAAAACACTAGGTGAGCTTGAGAGTAGTGTAAAAAAAGAGTTTTCACACCGCTCAAAGGCACTAAAGTTAGCAAAGATTATATTAAGAGAAATAGCTAAGGAGTAAAACTCCAAAGATGATACGATAGACTCCAAAAGCGACAAAAGTAAATCTATCCAAAAACTTCATAAATAGCTTTATAGATAGATAAGCAACAACAAAAGAGGTCACAAACCCAGCACCCAAAACCAGTAGATTGTTAAAATCAAAATCGCTAAAGTGTTTGTAAAAATCATAAACGCTAACAGCTAACATAACAGGCAGGGCGAGTAAAAAACTAAACTCAGCACTAGCTTTGCGACTAAGCCCAACAAGTAAAGCACCGATGATAGTTGAACCAGCTCTGCTAGTCCCAGGGATAAGGGCAAATATCTGCATAAAACCTATAAATAGTGACTGCTTTAGAGTGACATTTTCAACCACACTTTCCATCTGATGTTCATCTTTTATAAAAAACTTCTCAACGATCAAAAACACAACCCCGCCAACGATAAACATCCAAGCTACGATAATGACATCAAAAAGCTCTTTTATCTGCTTTGAGAACAAAAAACCAACTATCGCAAGTGGTAAAAAAGCTACAAAAACTTTGCTCCAAAGATCTATTTTTTTGAGAGTAAATTTATCTTTATAACTAAAGATTACCGCCATTATGGCACTTAGTTGAATGATAACTTCAAAGGCTTTGTTTGTAGCATTTTGATCAACCCCTAAAAGCTCACTTGCCACTATAAGATGCCCAGTTGAAGAGATGGGTAAAAACTCTGTAAGCCCCTCTATGATACCTAGAAGTATTGAGTCAAATATAGTCATTTTTATAGCCTTAAAATTAAAATGTAATTTTAGCATAAGTAGCAATTTTACAAAACCAAAAGCTTATTTTGCTATAATATGCGGTTTAAATATTTATGAAACATAGGAATTTTAATGCTACTTTTTACCCCAGGACCAACCCCAGTTCCACAAAATGTTAGAGATGCGATGAGTCATGAGACCATCCACCATAGAACCCCAGAATTTGAAGCTATTTTTGAAAAAACAAGAACTCATCTTTTTAAACTTTTTGGTATGGATGAGGTAGTTATGTTAGCTTCAAGTGGAACAGGAGCGATGGAGGCGAGTGTTATAAACCTTTGCCACAACACACTTTTAAACATCAACTCAGGGAAATTTGGTGAGAGATTTGGCAAGATAGCTAAAGCAAATGCCCTAAATAGTGTTGAGATAAAAAATGAGTGGGATACACCAGCAAGTGTAAAAGAGGTACTTGAAGCACTAGAGGCAAATCCTAATATAGATGCTATAGCTATCCAGATAAGCGAATCGGCAGGTGGGCTAAGACATAGTGTAGAAGATATCGCAGCAGCGGTTAAAAAACACAACCCAGATATCATGGTTATAGCAGATGGTATAACAGCTATAGGGGTAGAGAGGATAGATGTTTCAAACATAGACGCCCTTATAGCAGGTAGTCAAAAAGCACTTATGTTGCCACCTGGACTAGCTATCGTAGGATTAAGCGCTAAGGCGATTGAGAAGATAGGTAGTGGAAGAGGGTACTATTTTAACTTAGCGAGTGAGATAAAATCTCAAAGAAAAAACACAACAGCCTACACAGCAGCAACAACACTTATCATTGGGCTTTGTGAGATACTTCAAAACATAGAAGATAGTGGCGGATTTGATAAACTTTATGAGCAAACAGCTCTTAGAGCAAAAGCACTAGAGGGTGCTATGAGGGCTTTAGGGCTTAGTATCTACCCTAAAAACCCAGCAAGATCAATGACAACAGTAGTTGATAAAGAGTCAAATGCTATAAGAAAAATCTTAAAAAATGACTATGAAGTAAATGTAGCGGGTGGGCAAGACCACTTAAGTGGTGAGATATTTAGGATAAACCAGATGGGGCTTATAAAAGATTATGAGTTAAGTTGGGTTGCAAATGCAGTTGAGCTAGCACTTCATAAGATAGATAGACGAGCTTATGATGGGACTGCTAGTAGAGTGTTTAATGAGATATATTTTGGGATTAAAAACTAGATATGTTAGAACATGAAGTGCCAAATGGCTCAAAACTATACTTTGCTAAGAGTGCAAAACTAAAAAGAGATATAGAGAATATCGCTAGTGATATACTAAGTAAAAACGGTTTTAGTGAGATATTAACACCTATATTTTCTTACCATCAACATAGCAGTATCGCCGATACAAAAGAGCTTATAAAAGTTAGTGATGAGTCAAATAGCCATGTAACTCTAAGGGCAGACTCAACTCTTGATGTTGTTAGGATTATACAAAAAAGATTGGGGCGAAATAGTGAACAAAAAAAGTGGTTTTATATACAACCAGTCTATAGCTACCCAACAACAGAGCAGTATCAAATAGGCTCAGAGCATATCGGAGAATCAGAACTTAGCGGTATGTTAGAGATTATGATCGATATATTTGCTAAACTTGAACTTGAACCGCTTATGCAGATATCAAATATCAAGATTCCACAAATCATAAACTCTATGTATAGCTCCCTTACACTAGATGATTTTGTACATGTAAATATAGAGAAGTTTTTAAAACAAGATGAGCCGTGGCTAAAAAAACTAGTATATATGCAAAGTATCGAGCAGCTTGATGAGGCTTTAGAGATAGTTCCAGAGGCGATAAAAAAAGAGCTTTTAAAGATGAGAGAGTTAGCGCTTAGCATAGGGTATAAAAACTTAGTCTTAGCACCACTTTACTATACCGATATGCTATACTATGATGAACTATATTTTAGAGTAATAGATAAAAATGAAACATTAGCGAGTGGTGGAAGATACTCAAACGATGGAGTTGATTCGGTCGGTTTTGCTATATATACCGACACACTTATAGAGTTAAAAAACATACAAGGTTAGAAATGAAAGCAGATTTAGTTGTAGGGATTCAGTGGGGAGATGAGGGCAAAGGTAAGATTGTCGATAGACTAGCACAAGATTATGATGTAGTTTGTAGAAGTCAGGGTGGACACAATGCGGGTCACACTATATGGGTTGATGGGGTTAGATATGCTCTTCATCTAGTACCATCGGGCATACTAAACCCAAAAGCTACAAATATTATAGGAAATGGTGTTGTTTTATCTCCAGCTTCTATCATAGAGGAGCTTAAGCAGTTTAAAGATCTAGATGGGCGATTGTACATATCAGATAAAGCTCATCTAAACTTACCATACCATGCACTTATAGATCAAGCTAGAGAGAAGCTAAAAGGCGATAAAGCCATCGGTACAACAGGTAAAGGGATAGGGCCGTCTTATTCGGATAAGATAAACCGTATAGGTCACCGTGCATCTGAGCTTTTAAACCCCGCTAGATTATGTGAAAATATCTTAGAGTATTTTAGACAAAATAGTGCAATATTTGAGGTTTTAGATATAAAAACTCCAGATGAAAAAGAGCTTTTAGCTGAGCTTGAGGGCTACAAAGCTATCTTAGCACCATTCATAACCGATACAACTCAGTTTTTATGGAAAGCTTTAGATGAGGATAAAAAAAGAGTCTTACTAGAGGGGGCTCAAGGAACCATGTTAGATATCGACCATGGAACATATCCATTTGTTACTTCAAGTACGACTATATCAGCAGGTGCTTGTAGTGGACTAGGGTTAAACCCTAAAGATATAGGCAAAGTTATAGGGATAGTCAAAGCCTATTGTACAAGAGTTGGAAATGGACCATTTCCGAGTGAGGATTTTGGAGATGATGGCAAGGTTATAAGAGAAAATGGGCATGAGTTTGGGACAACAACAGGCAGACCTAGAAGATGTGGATGGTTTGATGCTGTTGCTTGTAGATATGCAAGTAGGCTAAATGGGTGTGATGAGTTAGCCCTTATGAAACTAGATGTGTTAGATGGTTTTAGTGAGGTAAAAGTTTGTGTAGCTTATGAGATAGATGGAGTTAGATATGATTATTTTCCACACGATGTCAATGGAGCTAAACCTATATATAAAAGCTTTAAAGGGTGGGATAAAACAAAAGGTATAAGAGAGTTTGATAAGCTACCGCTTGAGGCTCAAGAGTATATAAAAGCACTAGAAGAGATCACAAAAACAAAGATAGGGATCATCTCAACATCTCCAGAGAGAGAAGATACCATCATAAGATGAGGCTATGAAGACAAAGTTTACTCCCCTACTTAGTATCAAGAAAAATGAGCTAAAAAAGAGTGAACTAGCCCTTAGTAGAGCAAATATTGACCTACAAAAAGCTACAAAAAAGCTAGAAGATTCATATAAAGAGCTAGAGGAGTTGCCATCTGTGCTTAAGGGAAGTGTGAGCGATTTGCTAAAGAGCCGTATGCTTTTAGAGGTGGCACAAGATGTTATATCTAAAAACAAAGAGTCGATAAATTTTGCTAAAAATCAGGTGTTACTAGCCAAAGATAAACTCCAAAAAGATACACAAGAGTTTGAAAAGTTTAGTTATCTTGAAGCACAAGAGATCAAAAAAGCACTAGATGAGCAGAAAAAACTTGAGGCCAAAAACCTAGATGAGGTTGCACTTTTAAAATACAAGGGTAAAAAACTTTGAGAGCTATTTTTTTACTATTTTTATTTACATCTTTATATGCAAACGATGATAAGCTTTTTGAGTGTACAGAGATTTTTCAAGCTAGAAAAGATGAGCTACTCATAGAGTTAGAGCGTATAGATGAGCAAAAACAATCACTTGAAGCTCTAAAGAGTGCTACTCAAGATCTGCTTGATCGTAGAGAAACAAGGGTAGCAAAAGAGGAAGCTGAGGTTAGTGCTAAGCTAGAAGAGCTAAAAAAAGTAGAGCAAAATATACAAAAATTAACTGCTAAAAACGAAGAGATATTAACTCAGATAAAAGAGCAAAAAAGTTCAAAAATGGCTCAAGCTTTTGCAAAGATGAAACCAGCAGCAGCGGCAAATATACTTAGTGAGATGGAGTTAGATGATGCAGTTGAGTTACTCTCTACCCTAAAGCCCGATATTGTTAGTAAGATAGTAGCAAAGATGGAGCCTAAAAAAGCCTCCACCATTAGCACTTCTCTTGCCAAGTAGTTTTTTTCATAATATAGCCAACCTCTTCTGCTCACCCTTAATCAATCTATAATCATTTTTAGAGTAAAATTCTCAAATTTTTACGAAAGGTTTTTAAGATGAAAATGTCGCTCAAAACTGTGCCTCATATAGCTCAAAAAATAGCTATAGAGTTAAACAAAAGTAGTGCTGTTACAATGACTGAGGGACTAGAACCTATTGTAAGAGAAGCCACTAAAGTACTCGAAGATAGTGTCAAAAAAGAGATGGCACTTGATCAAAAAGTGAGTGAGATTTGTGATGAAAATGAGGAGGAGATCGAGTTTGTAAATGCCGATAGTCGCCAACTTTTCTACATGATAAAGAAAAAACTAGCACCTGAGTTTGATGTTATACTTGACTATGAAGATAGATACTCAGATATCTCTCATAAGGTCTTACAAGCTATATATGAAGAGGATCTTATCAACTACGATATAGCTGAAAACCGTATAAAAAATATCATATATGAAGCGATAACAGGCTTTATAGTTGATGCAAAAGATATAGAAGATAGTATTATGCAAAAGATAAGATCTTATAAAAAGCGATATATTCCTGGAACAGATGAGTTTGAGATACTCTATGAGAAGCTCTATAAAGAGGAACTAACTAGAAAAGGTATGGGATCATGAAAAAAGTTTGGTTATATTTTTCAAATGGAGTTTTTTTAGAAGCAGATAGTTTTGGTGCTGATGGCACTATGGTAGGTGATGTTGTTTTTAACACATCTATGGGTGCAACTCAAGAGGTTATTAGCGATCCATCGAGTGGCGGGGTCTTTATAAACTTCACCATGAGTGAGATCGGAAACTATGGGACAAATGAGCAAGACGATGAGAGTGAAGATATAAAAACAAAAGGTATTTTGGTTAGAAATTATCAAGATAGATACTCAAACTTTAGAGCGACTTCATCTTTAGGTGCTTATCTTAAAAAACACTCTGTTATGGGGATTTGTAACATAGATACAAGATATATAACAACCATGATAAGAGATAATGGGATTTTAAAGATGGTAGCATCTACTGAGTTTAGTGATAAAGAAAAATTAGCCAAGCTGCTTCAAGATAGTAAAGATGAGCAAGAGTTTTTAGTGACAAATCAAAGCTATAAACACACAAACTCTATCTTTAACTTTAAAACACTAAGATACGACGAACCGCCTCTAAGTCAAGCAAAAGTTTTAGTTTTAGATTTAGGGGTCAAAAAATCAACCCTAAGCGAACTTGTAAATGCTAAGATGAGTGTAGAAGTTATCCCTTATAACACCGATGCCAAAATCATCATAGATAGATACAACTCAAAAGATATAGATGGTGTGGTTATATCAAGTGGTGCTATTGAGCCAAATAAGCTAAGCGGTGTAGTAGATACTATAAAAAAACTTCAAGATGCAAAGGTTCCACTTTTAGGGATAGGTTTAGCACATCATCTAGTAGCTCTTGCAAACAACCTTGAGCTTAAAAAACTAAGTTTTGGACACCACGGCTCAAATCACCCTGTTAGAGATATCGCTTCAGGTAAAGTTGAGCAATATGCCCAAAACCATATATACACAATCTCATCAGACCCATCAGATATAGCGACCATTACACATACAAATATATTTGATGGAACCATAGAGGGGTTAAGATATAACAATATAAAAGCGATAACTACAGAGTTTTACCCTGCATCTTCATCACAATACCTTCAAACAAGCCCTATTTATACTGAGTTTCTATCTCTTTTAAAGAGATAGGCTCAAACCTTCATTTATAAAAATTACCTTAAAATATTTTTTAACACATTTTATTAAAAATTTGTCAAAAAAATGTCATTATTTAAGCAGTTTTAAATATTTTAACTGTTAGTATGTTGTTTACAATGATAATTGAATCTTGATAGGAGTCTAAATATGGTAAAAAACCAATTGGATTATGACTATACAGTCGCTAAGATGTTTATGAGCACTGCTGTAGTTCTTGGAATAGTTGGTATGTTAATTGGCGTGATATTAGCTTTTCAGCTAGCTTTTCCACAACTTAACCTTCTTTTAGGTGAGGGATTAGCTGAGTTTACAAGCTTTGGTCGTCTTCGCCCTTTACATACCGATGCGGTTATATATGGTTTTACACTTAGTGGTGTATTTGCTACATGGTATTATGTTGGTCAAAGAGTGCTTAAAGTCTCTATGGCTGAGTCTAAATTTTTGATGACTTTAGGTAAGTTACATTTCTACCTATATTTAGTAGTTGTTGCAGCGGTTGTAGTTTCACTATTTGCTGGTGTTACAACTTCAAAAGAGTATGCAGAGTTTGAGTGGCCTATAGATATAGCTGTTGTTGTGCTGTGGGTTATGTGGGGTATGAGTATATTTGGTCTTATAGGTATTCGCCGTGAGAAGACTCTATATATATCTATATGGTACTATATAGCGACATTTTTAGGTGTTGCGATGCTATATCTGTTTAACAATATGGAGATCCCAACAATGTTAGCTACTTCACCAGCAGGTGAGAGCGGTATAGGTGCATGGTATCACTCTGTATCTATGTATGCAGGGACAAACGATGCACTTGTTCAGTGGTGGTTTGGTCACAATGCTGTTGCATTTGTTTTTACAGTACCTATCATAGCTATGATTTACTACTTTTTACCAAAAGAATCAGGTCAAGCTATATACTCATATAAGCTCTCACTACTTTCGTTTTGGGGCTTGATGTTTGTTTACCTATGGGCAGGTGGTCACCACTTACTATACTCAACTGTACCAGACTGGATGCAGACTATGGGTTCTATTTTCTCAGTAGTATTAATCCTTCCATCATGGGGTTCAGCTATAAATATGCTTTTAACTATGAAGGGTGAGTGGCAACAAGTATCTTCTTCTCCACTTATTAAGTTTATGGTTTTAGGTTCAACTTTTTATATGTTCTCAACACTAGAGGGTCCGATCCAAGCTATAAAATCAGTAAATGCTATAGCGCACTTTACAGACTGGATAGTTGGTCATGTTCATGATGGTGTTTTAGGATGGGTTGGATTTATGATTATAGCAGCGCTATTTCATATGGCACCAAGAGTTTTCAAAAGAGAACTTTACTCAAAATCACTTATGGCAGCTCAGTTTTGGATACAAACTGTAGGTGTAACTCTATATTTTACTTCAATGTGGATAGCAGGTATCACACAAGGTATGATGTGGAGAGCTCACGATGAGTTTGGTAACTTAGCTTACTCATTTATCGATACTGTTACGGTTTTACATCCATACTACACTATCCGTGCAGTTGGCGGATTGTTATATTTGGTTGGTTTTTTCATGTTTGCTTATAACATATATAAAACTATGAGTTCAAGAGTAGTTGATGAAAAAGAACTACAAAATGCATCGCCTATGGGCGCTTAAGAGAGGGAGGTTAATATGTTTCATTGGTTAGAGAAAAATCCATTCTTTTTTGCAGTAGGTGTTTTTGTTGTAATCGCCTTTGCAGGGCTTGTAGAGATACTTCCAAACTTCGCTCAAGCTTCTAGACCTGTAGTGGGGACTGCTCCTTACTCAACACTAGAGCTTACTGGAAGACATGTTTATATTAAAAATAGTTGTAATGCTTGTCACTCACAACTAATCCGTCCATTTAAATCTGAAACAGATAGATATGGACACTATAGCTTAAGTGGTGAGTATGCTTATGATAGACCGTTTCTGTGGGGTTCAAAAAGAACTGGACCAGATCTTATGAGAGTTGGTAACTACAGAACTACAGATTGGCATGAAAATCATATGAAAGATCCGCAGAGTGTTGTGCCAGGGTCGATTATGCCAGCTTATAGATGGATGTTTACAAATAGTGCAGATGTAGATACAGCTTATGCTGAGCAACTAACTATAGCTAAACATTTTGCTGTACCTTATAACAAAGATATACCTATGAAAGATGGTACTACTAAAGTTGTAAAGATGGCAGATAGTGTAGCTGAGGCTAGAGCTCTTGCTTTGGAAGAGGCTAAGGCTATAGTTGCAGATATGAAAGACCAAGATGTTAAAGATGCGGTTGCTAGAGGTGAAATACCTGAGATAGTTGCCCTTATAGCATACCTAAACGGTCTTAAGTAAGTAGGTCGTTATGGATATTGCACAAGTTCAAGCATATGGTTTTTTTATCCTTGTCGTTTTTTTAGCGATAGGGCTATATGCTTATATCTATCATCTCTACACAAAAAGAAAAGACTCCGATGGAGTCGATTATGAAGAGTATGGCAATATGGCATTGAATGACGATATAAACGATAAACCGATTTTTCCAAAATCGGATGAAAAGTAGGAGAAAGAAGTATGAATAGGCTTTATTTAGGCAGTATAATCACAGTAGTAGTAATGTTAGCCGCAACTTATCTAGCTGTTTTTCAAACAAAGGGCGGACTAAATGGTGATATAGTAAATATACTAGCAGTTTTAGGAGCTATAGTAATATTTAGTGCTACAACATTTGTTG
>JBAYYR010000021.1:0-12062 GCA_041672945.1 Sulfurimonas sp.
TCTAGTTTCATTGTTGTTTAATAGTAGCTTTTTTCTCTAGTTCACTCATCTTTGAGAAGATGATATCTTTTGCTTTATCCATCTTTAGTCTTTGCTCTATCATCACTTTTGCATCATCAAAATAGATTGTCGATTTTGGCTTTTTATCTTCTACATATATGATATGGTAACCAAACTGTGACTTAACAGGCTCAAGTGTCATCTCACCTTTTTTCATACCAAAAGATTTGTTGCTAAACTCTGGAACCATCTGCTCTTTTGTAAAATAGCCTAAGTTTCCACCATCAGATGCACTTGCACAAGTAGATTTAGCTTTTGCTAACTCCATAAACTTGTTTTTAAGCTCATCACCTTTTAGTGGTTTTAGCTCAGCTATAAGAGATTTTGCCGCCGCCTCATCTGCAACCAAAATATGTCTAGCATTTACACTCTCCTCTTCAGCAAACTCAACTTTGTTTTTATCGTAGTAGTCTTTTAGATCTTTTTGAGAGATTTTTATCTTATCTATCTCTCTTTTTTGCCAAATCTGAAGAGCTACCTCTTTTTGGATTCGCTCCATCACCTCATCGTATCTTGCCTTATACTCGGCACTCTCTAAGATTCCACTCTTTTTAGCATCATCATAAACTAGCTCTCTAGCTATGAGTTGTTCTAAAACTTGTTGCCTAAACTCACCCTGCTTATCAGCTGGGATCTGCCCCGCTCTACCTTGAGTTGCAACCATCAACTCTTTTTCAACATCCTCAGAGGTTATAGCTGTACCATTTACAGTAACCAAAGTTTGTGCATTAGCTAAAACTGAAAAAGCCATTGTAGCTACTGCTACTCTCATAAATCTTCTCATCTTAATCCTAAAAAATTAATTTCTCACCATTTTAGTAATGTTATATAAATGGTTAATAAATAGAGAGATTTTTTATAGACTCTTTATCTATACTATCTTTATATATAGCAAAAATCCCATAAGCTAAAGTGAGTTTTTTAAACCCTCTCCAACTCTACTAGTTATAAAAAAATTTACACCATACCTCTCTAAAAGATTAGGCAAGATCATACTCGGTTTTAACGATAAATCACTAAGAGGATTTTGTACTATTTTTATATTTTTTATACTCTGCTCATCTATGTTAGCTATAACTATATGTTTAGCACGAATCGATAAAGCACCAAACTCTTTGGGATCATCACATATAAAAGCTATAGTAAAATCATCTTTCTCATCATCTATAATCAGCCCTTTACCGCCTATAAGTGCTGTTGCAACTTTAGTTCTAGCACTTTTTATAATTCTAGAGAAAGTTGGGCGAGAGACCCCCATCTTTATGGCGGCATCTTCTTGATATAGCTCTTGATAATCGATCAAAAACAGAGCCTCGATCTCCTCATGAAGCAATTTTACCTTGCCACTACTAGGCTCATCTGGAGCAAAATATCTATATTTTGGCTTAAAAGATAACTCTCTTTTGGTTTTTACTCTTCCCATAGCTTAACCTAGATTTAAATTTTTTCATTATAGCAAAATACCGTTAAAAACTCTTAGATAATATAGATGTTACGAATATAAACAATTTTGATAAAAATTATTATTATTGATTATTTTATATTGACAATTGAACATATGTTCGTTATTATTCTGCCAAATTTATGACAAAAGGTTAAAAATGAATCGATTTAAAGAGGAGTTTTTATGAGTCTTAGAGGATTGTTTTACTTCTACTACGACGGGTTTAAGAATATGAGTGTTGGAAAAACTCTCTGGAAGATAATCCTCATAAAACTTGTAGTAATTTTACTCTTTTTAAAGTGCTTAGTGTGGGATAAGAGTTTTAAAACAGAGTACAAAACACCGCAAGAGAGAGCTGATTTTGTATATAAAAATATAAGACTAAATAACTAAGGAGTTATCATGGAAGATAGTTTAGTTGATTGGAGTAGAGCGCAGTTTGCACTAACTGCGATGCACCATTGGCTTTTTGTGCCACTCACTCTTGGGCTTGGATTTATCGTTGCTATTATGGAGAGTATATATGTAAAAACTGGTAGTGATTTTTGGAAAAAAACAACAAGGTTTTGGATGGGACTTTTTGCTATAAATTTTGCCATCGGTGTTGCTACTGGGATTATTATGGAGTTTGAGTTTGGTACAAACTGGGCAAACTATAGCTGGTTTGTTGGTGATATCTTTGGAGCTCCACTTGCAGTTGAGGGGATATTAGCCTTTTTTATGGAGAGTACATTTTTTGCAGTTATGTATTTTGGGTGGGATAAAGTAGGTAAAGGGTTTCATCTACTCTCAACTTGGCTAGTTGCCATAGGCTCAAATCTATCTGCTTTATGGATACTTGTAGCAAATGGATGGATGCAGTTTCCAACAGGTATGAGTTTTAATCCAAACACCATAAGAAATGAGATGGTAAATTTTTGGGATGTACTTTTCTCACCTGTTGCTATTAGTAAGTTTTTACACACCATAGCTAGTGGCTTTGTAACAGCTGGGGTTTTTGTTGTAGCGATTAGTGCTTGGTATCTACTTAGAAACAGAGAAGTATTATTTGCTAAACGATCTATGATTATAGGTGCTACTTTTGGCTTGATAACATCTCTATTTTTAGCCATCAGCGGAGATGAGTCTGCTTATCAAGTTGCTCAAAAACAGCCTGTAAAACTAGCTGCTATGGAGGGGCTTTACAAAGGTGAAGAGGGGGCTGGAGTTGTAGCATTTGGGGTACTAAACCCTAAGAAAAAACTACAAGATGAGCTAAATCCCTACCTTTTAGAGCTAAAAATCCCTTACCTACTAGCTCTTTTAGGTGAGCACGATTTAAGTGCTTATAGTGGTGGTTTAGAGGATTTTGTCTATGGAAATGATAAGTACAACATTGAGAGTGCCACTAGCAAGATAGAAAAAGGGAAGATAGCTATATCGGCTCTAGAGGAGTACAAAGAGGCAAAAAAAATCTCAAATGAGCTAGGGGCTAAACAAGCACATGAGCGACTTTTAGAGTATATGCCATATTTTGGGTACGGACATCTTAAAAAAGCTGAAGATATTATTCCACCTATTGCGACTACATTTTACTCATTTCATATTATGGTTTGGCTTGGCGGATGGTTTTTGGTGATGTTTGTGCTAGTTTTATTTTTTGTTATGAAAAAAGATATCACAAACCATAAGTGGGTTTTAAAGAGTGCCTTTTGGAGTTTACCGCTAGTCTATATAGCAGGTGAAGCTGGGTGGGTTGTGGCTGAAGTTGGAAGACAACCTTGGGCGATTCAAGATTTGATGCCCGTTGGTGTTGCTGCTACTCATATAGCTAGTTCAAATGTTATGTTTAGCTTTTTTATGTTTGCTTTTTTATTTACAACACTCCTAATAGCAGAGATAAAAATAATGACTAAACAGATAAAAATTGGTCCAAAGATAGGAGAGTAAAATGGTAGGATTTGGTGATTTTGAGTTGCTTACTTTGCAACAATATTGGTGGATAGTAGTCTCACTTATAGGTGGTCTTTTTGTTTTTATAATGTTTGTACAAGGTGGGCAATCGCTCATCTTTAAACTAAGTAAAAATGAGCTAGAAAAAACGATGCTTATAAATGCGATAGGTAGAAAATGGGAGCTTGGTTTTACTACATTAGTTTTGTTTGGCGGTGCTTTATTTGCCGCTTTTCCACTCTTTTATGCGACTAGTTTTGGTGGAGCTTACTGGGTTTGGCTTGGGATACTTTTTTGTTTTATCATTCAAGCTGTTAGTTATGAGTTTAGACTAAAACCAAATAACTTTTTGGGTCAAAAAACATATGAGTACTTTTTATATATAAATGGTACTTTAGGTGTGTTTTTACTAGGTGCTGCTATTAGTACATTTTTTAGTGGGAGTGAGTTTAGCCTTGATTCTAACTTTTTTGTACACTGGCAAAATGATCTTCGTGGATTAGAGGCACTACTTAACCCTTTTAACTATCTTTTGGGTTTAGCTCTTGTGTTTTTAGCAAGACTTAGCGGGGCGATGTATTATCTTAACACCATAGATTATGAGCCTATCAAAGAGAGGGCGTTTGAGTCTATCAAGATAGATATGGCTCTATTTTTACTCTTTTTCTTATCGTTTTTAGTTTGGATATTTACCAAAGAGGGGTTTGCTATAGATGAGTATGGAGTTGTATTTATGCAAAAATACAAATACTTTATCAACTTCTTAGAGATGCCATATCTTTTTATAGCATTTATCACAGGTGTTATCATGGTTGGTGCTTCTGTTTTTAACACCATAACATTTAAAAAAACTTGCTGTATCAAAATAGGTGGTGTTGGTGTAGTCTTAAGTGTCACCTCACTCTTGATAAGTGTAGGTTTTAATAACACCGCATACTACCCATCTACTTATGACTTACAAAGCTCACTTAGCATCATGAACTCATCTGGGAGCCACTACACACTTGTAGCTATGAGTTATGCTTCGCTTATGGTACCTTTTGTACTTGGCTATATCGCTCTAGCTTGGTGGTCGATGGATAGAGTTAAGATAACAAAAGATGAGATAGAGTCTGCTGATGGACACAACTACTAGGAGAAAATATGGAATATTTAAGTGCAATAGCATGGCTTAGCTTATGGCCATTAGTGATTTTTGTTGCCTATAAACTATCTATACGAAATGTTTTAAAAGATATTTAGGTAGTTATTAAACAATGTTAGAGTAAGCTTCGCCTATGAAAAAAGCTACAAAAAAAGAGGCTCTAGCTATAAAAGAGTTGTTTTTACAAAACTACTCTGGTGCTATAACTGAGCTTAATTATAAAAATCTCTATGAACTTTTAGTTGCTGTTATGCTCTCGGCTCAGTGTACAGATAAGCGGGTAAATATCATAACACCCGCTCTATTTGAGAGATTTGGCGATGTAACTTCACTAGCTAAAGCAGAGCTTGAGGATGTAAAAGCTCTTATTAACACCTGTTCATTTTTTAACAACAAAGCAAAAAACCTTATAGAGATGGCAAAAAGGGTTGTAGAAGTTTATGACTCAAATATCCCTCTTGTAGCAAAAGAGTTAGCGACTCTAGCAGGAGTTGGGCAAAAAACTGCAAATGTTGTGATGATAGAGTACACTGGAGCAAACCTTATGGCGGTAGATACTCATGTCTTTAGAGTCTCACATAGGCTAGGTTTAAGTAGTGACAAAACTGCCATTCAAACAGAAGCCACACTAAGCAAACTCTTTAAAACCGACCTTCATACACTCCACCAAGCTATGGTTTTGTTTGGTAGGTATATCTGCAAAGCAAAAAATCCCGAATGTGAAAAGTGTTTTTTAACTAGCTACTGTAAAACAAAAGAGAGTTTTAAGGTATAGTTTTTGCTAGAGCTAAAGTTATGAGAACCCTAAAATATATCCTGCCAATTTTTATACTCATCTTTTTTAGTGGATGCTTTAACAAACATGGAGTTTCACTTAAGTACTATAGCGAGTGTGATGAGTACTACGATGCACAAGGCTACTACCACAATGAGTGCGGCAAAGATGATTTTATAAGTTATGATGAGATGAAAAGTGGAGCAAAAAAAGGGTTTAACACTGTAGTAAGAACAACTAAAAAAGTTGCAAATACTACGGTTGAAAAAACAAAACAACTCTTTAGCTCAGATGAGCCTACTAAAGAGTGTGAGTAAAAAACTATTTACCCCAAGCCTCAGCTATGGCATCTATCTGCTCTGGAGTTAGATTTTTAGCAAAACTAACCATTAAAGCACCTTTACCAAATTTATTTAGTGAACCTGAAGCATAGCCGTTTAGCGAGTCTTTAAGCTCTGCTTTGCTCATAGTGTTAGGGATACCATCACCCGCTACCATGGTGTTTTTAGAGCCATCTAAACCGTGACAACCTACACATGCTTTTAGTGTACTAGCAACATTTATAGCACTTTTTACTTCACTTTTAGCCTCATCTGCCACTTTAGTTGAATCTTCTACAATATTTTGTGTTGCTTGAGTAGTGTCACCTAAAACATCATTAGCTGTTTTTAGTACATCCACAACTACATTTTGTGATGTTTCTGCAACTTCATTAGCTATTTTGGTTGCCTCTTCTGCCGCATTTTGTGATACCTCTACCATCTCATCTACAACTTCATTTGCAACTTTAGCCGCATCTTCTACTATACTTTTTGATGTACTAGCCACCTCATCTACAGTTGCTTTAAGTGACTCTTTAGCACTATCGTTTTTAGTTACACTTTTTGTAGCAACTTGTTCTGATCCTTTAGTATCTGAATCGCTACACCCTGCTAAGATAGCCACTAAAACTAGAGCTAAAAGTATATTTTTCTTCATTGTTTCTCCTTAAAATTTGTGAAATTAAAGCAGATTATGTTAAATGTACCCTTAAAATACTATTTTATAGCTATAAATGTAGCAAAGTTTGCCCATCTCATAATAACTTCGCAGTGACTAAAACCTGAGTTTCTCGCCATATTGATATTTTCCTCTTCGCTATAAGGGATAAGGACATTCTCTAGTGCTTCTCTTTTTTGGGCTATCTCAAACTCACTATAGCCTTGAGTTTTTTTATACTCATGATAACACTCTATAAGATCTTTATGTAGCTTTGGGTGGATAGAGACAACTTTTTCACTAAATATAAAAATACCACCCTCTTTTAGTGAAGCTGATATCTTTTTAACAAACTTTTCTCTTTTTAGTGGGCGGATAAACTGAAGTGTATAGTTACTTATAAAAACATCACTTAACTCATAATCAAAAGTTAGTATATCGGCATCACAAAGCATAACATTTGCCCCATAAGCTTCACACTTTTTTCTAGCAGTATCTAACATAGCTTTTGAGTTATCTAACCCTATGAGTTTAGTGTTTTTAGGTACTTTTTTACTTAGTGCTATAAGGGTTGAAGCGGTAGAGCAACCAAGATCATAAGCTACTCCACCATCTTGAAGATATTTTTGAGCAAAAAACAGTGTAAGCTTTTGAGCCTCCTCATAAAAAGGGACACTCCGCTTTAACATATCATCAAATACCGCTGCTACCTCTTCATCAAACTCAAACTGTTTTTTTATAGGTTTACTAAAAACCTTATCCATTTAGTTTTTGTTGAGTGCATTTAGATTAGCAAATGCCTCTTCTACTCTACTAGCTAAACTTTTCTGAGCCTCTCTTAACCATTTTCTAGGGTCATAATAGCTTTTATTTGGCTTATCTTCACCCTCAGGGTTACCTATTTGACCTTGAAGATAGCCTCTGTTTTTCTCATAGTACTCTTTAACACCACTCCACGAAGCCCACTGAGTATCTGTATCTATGTTCATCTTTATAACACCATAGCTTATAGCTTCACTTATCTCATCTTGGCTTGAGCCTGAACCACCGTGAAATACAAAGTTTAACGGCTTAGCTTTGGTTTTAAACTTATCTTCTACATACTTTTGTGAGTTGTCTAGTATTTTTGGGGTCAATACTACATTTCCTGGTTTATATACCCCATGGACATTTCCAAAAGATGCTGCAACTGTAAAGTTTGGCGAGATTTGGCTAAGCTCTTTGTATGCATAGGCTACATCTTCTGGTTGAGTATATAAAAGTGAGTTATCGACATTTGTATTATCCACCCCATCTTCCTCTCCGCCTGTGACACCTAGCTCTATCTCCAAATGCATACCTATCTTGCTCATTCGCTCAAGATACTTTTTACTTATAGCGATATTTTCCTCTAAACTCTCTTCAGATAGATCTAACATATGAGATGAGAAGAGTGGATAGCCATGCTCTTTAAAGTTTGCCTCTGAAGCATCAAGTAGTGCGTCTATCCAAGGGAGTAGCTTTTTAGCTGCGTGATCTGTATGAAGAATCACAGCTACACCATAAAGTTTAGCCATCTGATGAACATATCTAGCCCCTGCTATAGCCCCTGCAATAGCAGCTCTTTCGTTATCATTTTTAACCCCTTTACCTACAAAATAAGAAGCCCCACCGTTACTAAACTGTAAAATAACAGGTGAATTAACCTTAGCAGCCGCTTCTAAAACACCATTTATACTATCGCTATTTACAACATTTATAGCAGGAAGTGCAAAACTGTTTGCTTTTGCATACTCATAAACTTTTAAAACATCCTCGCCAAATAAAACACCACTTTTTACGATACTCAAAATTCCCATACACAACTCTTTATATATTATTTTTTTGAAATTATAGTATAAAATTTAAAATATGATAAAATTACAAAAATAAAGATATTGCGAGATAAAGCTATGAAACTAACCCTAAATGAGTACTCAAAAAAGTATAAAATATCTCATGAACTACTAAAATCAAAGATAAAAGATAAAAAACTAGACTACATAAGCGAAGATGGTGAGATATTTATCATAGACAAACAAGAGCCTCAAATCGCACAAGATATATCTAGACCAAAAGTTAGTGTAGCGACTGTAATAAATCTCTATGCCAAAGAGAACCGCTTTTTAAAATCAAAAATAGCCCATCTTGAAGCAAAACTAGATAGAGTTATAGAGCAAAAAGAGCAACTCCTTATAGAGGAGCGAGAGAGGATAGAGCAGATCCACCACACAAAAGATCAACAGCTAAAAAATATACTTGAACTTGTCAATAAAAAATTAAAACTTGAAAAAGATGAGCTAGAGAGTCAAAAAATAGAGACGATTAAAACTATACAAAGCGATGAAAACTTTGCTTTAGTTGAGCTAAAAGAGTACCTCAAAACTCTAGAGCTAAGTAAAGAGCAAAGAAAAATTATAAAAAGAAGATTTTTAGAGTCTTATGATACAGATGAGCGGATAATCCAAAAAGATACTAAGCTATATCTTGACCCTACAAAATACGACTATGGCGATTTGATTGATTATTAAGACTCTAAAAACATCGCAAATATCAGCTCAAATAGAAAAACTAGCCAAAGATGAGCAGCTAGATAGCTCTACTCTTTTTTTTAAACTACACAAGAGTGACACATATATAAAAACTATAAAAGAGCCTGAATATGTTCTTTATAATGACGACACCCACGGCTATCTAAGCGATAGTAAAAAGATGATAGATGAGCATGTAGAGTTTAAGCAACTCCACACTATAGCTATACAAAAAACTAACCCTAGCTCCATAAAACTAGAGTATAAACTAGATATCTCAACTACTAAAACTAGTGCTAGTATCATACTCCTACCTAGCTCGGAGCTACCGTATGATAAGTTTAGTGCTAGAGAGCTTTATAGAGCTCTTATCTTAGAGCTAAATCAGATAAAAGCCCAAAATAAGATCTTAGTAAATCTTTTTGATGATGAGATGATAAAAAACTTAAAGATATTTATAAAACACCTATATGGTGGCAAGTTTACAAAACCACTAAAACTACCACTAATCAAAACCCTAGAGAGCGAATCTGGTGCAAATGGTGGATTAGAGCTATTTTTTTTAGAGAAAAAACAAGAAGATATGGAGCTTATAGAGGTCGATGCTAATGAGGTTTTAGCAATATATGAAAAACCAACTGCGGGTAGAAATGGACTTGATATATTTGGTAGTATCATAACTAGCGATAGTGCTATTCATAAAAAAGATATAACTAGTGAGGTTGATGAGAGGTCTATAGAGATAGTAGAAAAAGATAACCAAAAAATCTACAAAAGCAGACTAAAAGGGTTTGTGGTGCTAGATGAGAAGAGTTTTTATGTAGATAACAAAGTAAAACTACAAACCATCTCAAGACTACAAAAACAACTAGCTAAAGCAGAGAGTAACAGTATCGAGGTTATAGTAGCTCAAGATGATACAAACCTAGATAGTGTCGGTGATGGAGTTGAGCTTGTCTCCTATAAAGTGCATATAAATGGTCACATAGGTGCAAAATCAACAATAAAAGCAAATGAACTAATCATAGAAGGTGCAACCCATAAAGAGTCTTATCAAGAGGCAAAATATGCCAACATCAACAGACACAAAGGGCTACTTAGATGTCACGAGGCGACCATAAATCTTCTTGAGGGTGGAGTTGTATATGCTACAAATATAACCATAAACGACTCTTTAGGTGGAGCGGTATACGGCGAAAATGTAACTATAAAAAGGGTTAAACACAACCTAAAAGTTTTTGCATCAAACTCCATTACCATAAAAAGCATAAGCGGTGAGAATAACACCTTTAAGATAAACTACCGCGATATACCGACTCTTTTAAGTAAAGTAACCTTTTTAAAACAAGAGCTAGATGAGCATAGAGAAAAACTACAAGATGCCAAAAGAAACAACCCACAAGATGAGCCAAAGCTAAATCAAGAGATAAATGAGCTTAAGAAAAATATAGAGCTAATATCTCAAAGTTCGCTTAGTGCAAAAGTCGATATACAGGGCAATATAGATGGTATAAACAACATAATCTTTATACTGCCAAACAACGAAGAGCTAAACTACAAAACAACACTCCGCAACTATAAGCCTTTTCATATCGATATAAAAGGTGACTATGCTACCCTATCTCCAACTACCAAAAAAGTCAAATTAAAATAACCCCATTTTCTACCTATATCTAATATTTTTCTATCTAAAATATATACGGTTTTCCGTGTATTTAAATATATAAATATACTATAATAATCGATAAATCATATCTTTTATACTTGATACACATTTATACATACATTTTTAGTTATATTTAAATCGTATAAATGTTTATTTAAGTATATTTTCCGTATTATTTTATTTATGCAAATTGAAGATCTCTTTAACATACTTCACAACTCACTTGAGTCAAAAAACAACGGCAAGAAGATATCTCTAAAAGATATGGCACAAATGCTTGGCATCTCCATGAGAACCTATCAGGATTGGAAACTTGGTCGTGCAAAGCCACAAGCTGCTACTGTTGTTATGAAAATGCTTGGTGAACTTAGTGATGAAGAGATAATCAGAGCAGTTAGAAAAATAAACAACCTTAAGGAACAAAACTAAATGGGAATGCTCACTAAAAAAGAGCGAGATGCTCTAGAAGATGTCTTTTTATCGATAGATAGCCAAAGTAAATATAGCAAATACTTTATCCCCTCAAAACTCCTAGGTGGAGCATTTGGGTTAAAAAATATACTAAAAAGTCACAAAATAGGAGTATTTTTTGATATTTTTACTAAAAAGAAGAAAAGTTTAAGCAAATAGATATTAAAGTATGTCTTAATAAATTTTCTTAATATCTCTATGTTTGATAAGAAAGTTTTACTAAAACTACGCAAGGGTGAACTTATGAATAAAGCTCAATTCGTTGAACTGGTACAAGCAAGCGGTGATTATAAAACAAAAATCGAAGCTGAAAATGCTATAAGAGCATTTACAGACGCTATAACTTCTGCATTAGCAAAAAAAGAGTCTGTCTCTTTAGTTGGATTTGGAAGCTTTGAGACATCTTTACAAAAAGGTAAAAGTGGAAAAGTTCCAGGAACTGATAAAACTTATACAACAAAAGATAAAATGGTCCCAAAATTTAAAGCTGGTAAAAGCTTAAAAGACCGTGTAGAAGCTGGTAAATAACCCTTCACTTTTATATAATATCTACTAGCTTATGCTAGTAGAATCTCTTACTTTTTTTCTTACTATAAGGCAAATCATGAAAAAAATTATATTTACTTTTTTTATAGCAATATCTACACTTTTAATGGCAGATAAAGTAACAACAGCAGTTTTAGAGACTACTCAAGGTGATATTGAGATAGTTTTTTATGAAGATATAGCTCCACTAGCGGTTGAAAATTTTACAACCCACATAAAAGATGGTTATTATGATGGTGTTTTATTTCACCGTATTATAAAAGACTTTATGGTTCAAGGTGGCGATCCAACTGGAACTGGTATGAGTGGCAGAAGTATCTGGAAAAGAGACTTTAAAGATGAGTTTAAAGATAAGGTTTTTGATAGAGCTGGTATAGTAGCTATGGCAAATCGCGGACCACACACAAATGGCAGTCAGTTTTTTATAACTACAGCACCAACTCCTTGGTTAAATGGGCGCCATACGATATTTGGCGAGATTACCAAAGGCTCATTTG
>JBAYYR010000022.1:0-12031 GCA_041672945.1 Sulfurimonas sp.
AAAAGAGATAGTTCCGCTTCAGCTAAAAGAGTTAGCAGGTGCCAAAGAGGTAGCCATTGAGCCTATGTTTGTTGAAAAAACTATAGGTACTATCATAAATCTTCACGAAAAAGTACTCGATGCAAAAGATGAGACTATAAGAGCTGTAAAAGTTGAAAATGAGTTTTTAAGAGAGGCATTAGCTTCACTTCAAGAGCTTTATGATGAAGATAGAAAAACGATACACACACTCCAAGAGCAGTTAAAACTATCTCAACAAGAAGTTGAGTTTATGAGAAGAAAATATAAGCTTATGTGGAACAAAACCATAGAAGAGCATGTAAAATAGACCGTGAAACTAGATATCGCATGTGTTGAGTGTATAAAAAACCAAAGCCTTAGGGTAGCTAGTGCTATAGGGGCTGATGATAGACTAAAAGATGAGCTTTATAGTAAAGTTAGTCAGATGAGCCATAGCTTTAGTTTTGATCAAACCCCACCTGAGGTGGCTTCTAGTGTCTATGCACAGATGGCTTCTATCGCAGGTATGCACGATCTTTATGAGAAGCAAAAACTCCAAAGTACTAAAAAAGCACTCTCATTTATCCCAAAACTACAAAAACAGATAGAGGCTTCAAGTGACAAGCTTTTAGTTTCAACAAAGATAGCAGTTGCAGGAAATGTTATAGATTTGGCAGCTGAGGTTGAGTTTAGCTTAGAAGATGAGCTAGAGAATTTAGGTGATTTTGCACATAATGATATATTAAAACTAAAAGATGAGCTAAAATCGGCTAAAACTTTGCTTGTTTTGGGTGATAATGTTGGTGAGCATATATTTGACAAGCTCTATATACAAACACTAAAAAAACTCTATCCAAACTTAGATATCACCTATATGGTTCGGGGTGTTCCTATCATCAATGATGTAACGATAAAAGAGGCAAAAGAGGCGGGATTTGATGAGGTTTGCACACTTGTAGATAGCGGGGTTGATACCCCAGGGTTTAGCTATGATAGAGCTAATGCTAAAGCAAAAGAGATTTTTGATAAAGCAGATATTGTTATAAGTAAAGGGATGGGAAACTATGAGTGTTTGAGTCCATCTCATAGGGGTAATATCTGCTTTTTACTAAAGGTAAAGTGTCAAGTTGTAGCCAACTCTTTAGGGCAAAATGTGGGAGATATAATCTGTAAAATGGTATAATCTAGTTTTTACATAATTTAGGAAAAACAGATGATAACCTTTTCACAAATGCTTTTAAAACTACAACAATTTTGGGCAGAACATGGATGTAATATAGTCCAACCATACGATATACCAGCAGGGGCAGGGACATTTCACCCTGCGACATTTTTAAGATCTCTTGATAGCACTCCATGGTCGGTAGCTTATGTAGCACCATCTCGCCGCCCAACAGATGGTAGATATGGGCAAAACCCAAACCGTTTAGGGAGCTACTATCAGTTTCAAGTACTTATAAAACCATCTCCATCAAATATTCAAGAGCTGTATTTAAAATCTTTAGAGTATCTAGGGCTTGATATAAAAAATAACGATATAAGATTTGTAGAAGATAACTGGGAGTCGCCAACTCTAGGAGCTTGGGGGCTTGGATGGGAAGTTTGGCTAAATGGTATGGAGGTGACTCAGTTTACATACTTCCAACAAGTTGGTGGGATAGAGTGTAAACCTGTAGCGGCTGAGATAACATACGGAACAGAGAGACTTGCTATGTATCTTCAAGGTGTTGATAGTGTTTATGATATAGTTTGGGGAGAAAATGAGCATGGTAAAACATACTACAAAGATGTCCACAAAGAATCAGAAATAGAGTTTAGTAAGTATAACTTTGAACTAGCAGATACCAGTATGCTTTTTCATGAGTTTAATGCAAAAAGCGATGAGTGCTTAAAGACTTTAGAAGCGGGACTTCCACTCCCTGCATACGATCTTTGTATGATGGCAGCACACACCTTTAACACTCTTGATGCTAGAAAAGCTATAAGCCAAACAGAGAGACAAAACTATATACTAAAGATAAGAGAACTCTCAAAAGGGTGTGCAACTCTTTATAAAGAGCAAGAAGAAGATAGGCTAAAGAGGGTTAGAGGCTAATGCAAAAACATCTAGTTTCTTTGCTTGAGAGTTTTGCTATTGTGCCAAATAGCTTAAGTTTAAATATAGCAACACTCATAATTATCGCACTATTTGCGATATTTTTGCATATATTTTTACACAAAATCATCTTAAAAAATATAAAAACATATAACAAAAAACACCCAAATATAGTAACTTCAAGTATGCTTGAGTTTAATCTTTTCCAAAGATTAGCTCTTGTTGTGCAAGGTATTATTATAAATATTCAGATAGATATATGGTCTAGTAGCGACTCATTTTTACACTCTACTTTTAAAAGTTTTGTAGATATATGGATACTTATCTTTGGACTTTTAGCACTCTACTCCATCATAGATAGGATTTTTAAAACACTCCATAACAAAACTGGTGCTTCATTTTTTGCACTAAATGGTTTTACCCAAAGTATCAAGCTACTACTAGCTCTTATAACTATCATATATGCTGTATCTATCTTGATAAACAAATCCCCTATAGCGATACTAAGCGGACTAGGGGCGATGTCTGCTGTACTTATGCTTGTTTTTAAAGATGCGATATTAGGCTTTACTGCGGGGCTTCAGATATCATCTACAAATATAGTAAAAATGGGTGATTGGATAACTATGCCAAAACATGGTGCCGATGGGGATGTGATAGATATAGGGCTAACTACAGTTAGGGTTAGAAACTTCGATAAAACCATAGTCTCTATCCCCACTTATGCACTAGTTTCTGATTCGTTTAAAAACTGGCGAGGTATGCAAGAGTCGGGTGGGAGACGGATAAAACGGAGCATATTTATAGATATAAATAGCATCAGATTTTTAGATGATGAAGATAAAAAAAGACTCTCAAAAGCAAAACTTTTAGGGGAGTATATAGAGCAAAAAACCAAAGAGATAGATGAGTCTAATGCCCTAAGTGGTGGAGCTTCGGTTATAGATAGTAGAAAACTAACAAATATCGGGACCTTTAGAGTGCATATATTGAGCTACCTTAAAAACCACAAATCTATAAGAGATGATATGACCATAATGGTAAGGCAACTTGATTCAAGTCAGTTTGGAATGCCACTTGAGCTTTACTGCTTTACAAACACCACTAACTGGGTAGAGTATGAAAATATTCAGTCTGAGATATTTGATTATGCTTTTTCAAGACTTAAGGAGTTTGGACTTAGAGTTTACCAGTATGGTGGAGCCTAAAATATAGTAAATTTTTACAAAATTAGTGTATTATCTGAAAAAAAATTAGGATCACCTTTTGGGTCACTTTAGATCATCTTTTATATTTTCCATAATCTTTCTAGCTCTTGCTTTTACTTGGGGTTACTCAAGGGGTGGCATCTCTGTAGCACTTAGTGTTTTAGCACTTACAATTATACTATCGCTTATGGAGATATCGCTCTCGTTTGATAATGCTGTTGTAAATGCCTCTGTTTTAAAAACATGGGATGAGTGGTGGAGAAGGCTATTTTTAACCCTTGGGATGATAGTCGCTGTTTTTGGTATGAGGCTAGTTTTTCCTATAGTTATAGTGGCTCATAGTGCCGATATGGGCTATCTTGAGGTGTGGAATCTTGCCATAAGCTCACCAGATGAGTATGCCGCAAGATTAACCTCGCACCATGCTCAAATCTCTGCTTTTGGTGGGATTTTCTTGCTTTTGGTGTTTTTAAACTTTATGCTCGATGATGATAAAGATATCCACTGGATAAAGTGTGTAGAGAAAAGGTTAGGTTTTTTAGGTCGTATAGATGCTATGAGTATATTTATAGCGATTATTACACTGATATTTTTTGTCTCATTTATAGAAGATAGTAAAAAACTACCTGTTTTGATGTCAGGTATTTGGGGGATTATTGTCTATGTAAGTGTCCATATTATAGGTTTTGCACTTGAAAATAAGGAGCAAAATCTAACAAGTGAAGTGGTAAAAAAAGGGAGTATCGGCGGGTTTTTATACCTTGAGATATTAGATGCCTCTTTTTCATTTGATGGAGTTATAGGGGCTTTTGCTATCACTAAAGATATAGTTATCATCATGATAGGTTTGGGGATAGGGGCTATGTTTGTTCGCTCTATAACTATCTACTTAGTAGAAAAAGGGACACTAGATGAGTTTATATACTTAGAGCATGGTGCCCATTATGCCATCGGTGTTCTTGCTTTTATTATGCTAATCGGCATGAAAGTGCATGTCCCTGAGATACTAACAGGCTTAGTGGGGATAGTGTTTATAGTACTATCTCTTTACTCATCTAAAAAACACAATAGTTTGCTTGGTAAATAAAAAAAAGAGGGCTTAATACTATATCTAAAAAAAAGATATTCAATTTTAAAGCTATATTGACATATCTAAAAAAAAGATATAGATATAAAAAGAGTTAGAGGTGGTTTACACAGTTTGGTTTATGGTCTCCCCTTAGCTCTTATCTTGAAGCTCAAGCACAAAATCTTCATATTTTACTATATCTATCTCACCGCTAGAGCCTGTTTCATCATAGGTAATTAGCTTGTATTTGTATCTTTTTTCACTATCAAAACTCTCAAATGCTCTAAGCTCTCTTTGCCTTGTTTTCTCATCTTGTATATTGTAAGATACCTGATAAAGCCTATTTTCACATCTAAAATCTATCTCATAGTTTGCTTTTACATATGTAAGCTCTTCGCAAGATCTGTTTAGTAGTATAAATACTTCATTTTCTAACATAGTTCCACTATTTATAGACCTATTTATCCCTAAATTTAAAAAGCCATTATTGCTTAGATATAGTTTTTTGGCAGATTTTATCTGTTCACTCACCTTGGTGTGATACGATGAGATAGTATGGATTAAAAAATTATCTTCAAAATAGTTTATATACTCTTTTATAGTTTTTGCATCGATACCTATTTTTTTTGATAAGCTTAAATAGTTTAGCAGTGAAGTTGCATTTGAAACTATATAGTAGTATAAATCTTTTAGTTGTGATGAGTTTTTTATACTATATCTTGGGACAATATCTTTAAATATAATATCTTCTGCAATGTTTTTTAGTGTATCTCTTTTTATACCTACATCATCTATGCTTATAACATCATAGTATCCACCCCATTTAAGATACTCATCTTTTGCTCTGCTTATCTCTATCTTGTTTGAAACTTGTTCTAATCTAGTCTTATAAGAGATATTTTTAAAATTTAAAAACTCTGTAAAACTAAAACTATAAATCGGTAGTTTTAATACTCTTCCTGTTAAAACTGTTGCAAAATCACTTGAAAGCAAAGATGAATTTGAACCAGTGATTATAAACTTTATATTACTATTTTCATATTTTGATTTTACAAATACTTCCCAGTTTTTAAAGATTTGTATCTCATCTATAAAAAAATAGATTTTTTTAGATAAATCTGGGTTTGCTAACTTTAAATAACTATCATATATCTCTTCTAAATAACTAGCATTTTCTTTATAAGGGATAAACTCAGGCTTTTCAAGATTTATAAAAAATATATTTTTTGCAGGAACAGTTTTTAAAAGCTCTTTTATCATAAGCTTTGCTAATGTACTTTTACCAACTCTTCTTGCTCCAATTAGAGCTATAATTTGCTTTGCAGTCAAATACGATAGTGCTTTTGATAGTACTTCACGACTTATAAAATTATCGTAAACATTTAAATTATTCCAGTGCGGATTGTCTTCTAAAAGAATATACTCCATATTTTTTATCCTTTTTAGGAATGTATTCTGTATAATAGCATATTTTACTCTATTTATAAACTTTTAATCCTCAACAAACGAGTATAAAAGCTCTATCTCCTCAGCCCAGATGGAGCTATCTATTGTCTCTAAAACTAAGGGTATATCATCCATTCTAGCATCATTCATGATAAACCTAAAAGCATCAAGCCCTATCTCACCCTTTCCAAGTGAATGGTGTCTATCTACACGACTCTCAAATAGTGCTTTTGAGTCGTTTATGTGCATACCGCTTAGGTATTTGAAGCCAACTATCCTATCAAATTCACTCCATGTTTTTTCATACGCCTCTTTGGTTCTTATATCATAACCTGAGCTAAACATATGGCAAGTATCTATGCAGACCCCCACACGGCTTTTATCTTCAACTCTATCTATAATGTAGCCTAAGTGTTCAAACTTATACCCAAGGTTACTCCCTTGACCTGCTGTGTTTTCGATAACTGCTTTTACGTTTTTGGTTCTATCTAGTGCTATGTTTATCGACTCTGCTATAACATCTAAACACTTTTTCTCTACTTCCCACACAAACTGCTCATCTTTTTTCTCTTTCGCACTAAACTTTACTAGATGGCTCCCTGGGTGAAAGTTTAGCCTATCAAGCCCAAGCATGTCACACCTCTCTAGCTCATCTATAAAAGCATCGCGACTCTTTTGTAGGCTCTCATCTACTGGGTGGCCTAAGTTTATAAGGTAGCTATCGTGAGGCAATATATGTTTTGGTAATATACCGCTAGATTCTAACATGCTAAACCATTTATCTAACACCTCTTTTTCAAACGGTTTTGCACTCCACTGTTTTTGGTTTTTTGTAAAAAGGGCAAAAGCTTTTGCTCCGATATTTTGTGCATTTTCTATGGCATTAAAAACCCCGCCACTTGCACTTGTGTGAGCTCCTACAAACTTACTCATTTTCTTCCTTTATGTTAAATATAATAGAATTTTTTCTATCTCTAAAAAAAGAGCTTCTACCCCTTACTTCATAGGTTATATCGACATGCTCATCGCTTATATGTTGGGTAAATCCGTTAGCGGTTTTAACTACATTAGCTCCGCCATAGATAGCTTTAGCTAAAAGCATATCTTGAAGCAAATCGCTAGGGTATGAGCTATGTAGATACTTTGAGTTGAAGCTACTTTTGCCCATACATCCATCTTTTGTTGTACAGATGAGATGGTTTATGGTTATCTTATCTATAGCTTTAGCTGCTATAAAAAGCTCAAGCTCTATAGCACTATTTGTGTTTCTTACATAACCTATATCGTTAAATTTTATCTTTGGGGATTTTATGGTTACTATCTTTATGGCTGTATTTTCATAGTTTTTTACACTACAACCACCAAAAAATATTATTAGAGTTAAAAGTATATATCGCATACCAAATTATATGCTACAATCCCTATTATGCTACTTAGGAAATTTAGAGAGTTTTACACCACAAACTATCCTCAAGATATGGAGAGTCAAATAGAGCTATTTAGCATATTTGGCGGGTTAGATATATCTTTAGACACCTCGCTAAGTACACACGAGCTTATAAAAGAGCATATCTTATCAAACTACTATAAGCTTAAGTTTGAGATAGATAAAAAAGTCCAAAAATCTCGTGAAGCACACAGACTCCTTAGAGCCATAGCCAAAGGCAATCGTAAAATGTTTTCTGCTTTTAATAAATCAGGACTAAGCAATGCCACAGGGGGAGCCTTGCTAAAAGAGTTAGAGGAGAATGGGGTCTTAAAAGTAGAGTACTCAAGGGAGACTCCACACCAAAAAACCTCAAAACACGAGAAGCTAAAAAGGGAGCTATCAAGATACCGCATAAGCCATAAGCTACTATTTGTTTGCCCATATGTAAGGTTTTGGTACTACTTTATAGCACCACATATGAGGGAGCTACAAGAGGCGAAGTTTGATAGATTTTTAAGCGATATAGACAAAAGACTCCCTATCTATACTAGCTTTATGTTTGAAGAGCTTAGTGAGATACTCTTAGATTATCACCTAAGAGATGGTGCGATACTAAGCAATGGTAGCTACTGGGATGCTTCGCTTGAGATAGATATATTAACGATTATGGATAGTGGCGATATATATGTAGCTGAGTGTAAGTGGAGTAACCATTTGGTTACTAAAAAAGAGCTAAATATACTTTTGCAAAAGTGTGAGATGTTAGGTATCAAACCGACTCAAGTTGTACTTTTTTCAAAAAGAGGGTTCTCAAATGAGCTAAAAAAAGAGGCGGGGAGAGACCTCGCCCTTTATGAAGCTAATGATTTTGAAGTGTTACTTAAACCAACTTTTAGCACCTAAAAAGAGTAGTTCATACTTACCCAAAAGCTTCTGCTTGGTGTTATGTTGCTATATTGATCATAATAATAAGGTGTTCTTCCAGAGCCTTTAGCAACAGCATGGTACTCCATAAAATCTTTGTCAAGTAGGTTATTTACCCTAAAGTTAAACTTGATGTTCTCATCGTGCTTATAGCCTATACCCATATTCCAGATAGAGTAGTCTTTGTAGAAAATATCTTGGTAGTTTCCGCCGCCATCTTTATATCTTGTATTAAATCTTTTTTTATCGGCTGAGTATTGCAAGTATGAGCTTAGTTTTTTACTCATATCCCACTCAAGCGAAGCATTGTACATATGTTTTGGGCTACTTCTTAGAGGTTTGCCATCTTTTGCGGGATCTGAGTCTTTTGTTTTAGAATCAAGATAGGTCCAGTTTGCCTTTAGAGATAAACTATCTAGCAGATAGTATCTAAAAGCTAATTCAACACCCTTTATAGTAGCTTTAGCGATATTTTGTTTTTGTGTAGGTGTATACCCCAAATCTATCCATTCACTACCTATATCCCCTTCAACATCACCACTCTCTATCTTATCTTTAAACTCATTTTGAAAGAGTGTTACATTAAAACTATGTCTATCGGGGTGTTCGTAGTATGCTGCTACTTCATAGCTTATCGATTTTTCAGGTTTTAGGTTAGGGTTTCCTACCATAGGTGATGTACCTTGTCCGCCAAAACCTGTTATACCGTTATATAGATCTGTCGCTTTTGGGGTTTTGTATCCAGTTGCAACTCCCCCTTTTAGTGTCCACTCATCTGTAAGTGAGTAGATAAGATAAGCTCTAGGGCTAACATTGTTTCCAAAATCCTCATGTTTATCGTATCTCGCACCAAGTGTTAGGTTTAGTGGGTCAAAGATATTCCAGCTATCCTCAGCATAGAGTGCAAATTGATAATATTTTTTGCTCTCACCACCAGCACCGCTACCCTCCATACCAAAAACACCATCTTTAACCTCTGTATCTTGATGCTCTAAACCTACAACCAAAAAGTGATCATCTAGCGGAAGTTCGTATTTTGCACTATATGTAGTGTTTATCGACTCAAGATCTCTTGTTGGGCGTGGCATTAGTGCAAGAAAATCGGGATCAGCCATAGCTAAAATAAATGTTGACCAGTCGGCTGTATATCCATTCATGCTATTATCATTTGCTTTATTGGCTTTTATTTGTTGTCTTTGTTGTGAGTTTAGCGGCAAACTTCTACCTAAGTTTTTACTAGCAACCCTATAAGCCCCTATGGTACTTTTACCTAAGTCCCACTCAGCATCCCAAAAGAGTGAATACTGCTCCCTCTCCATCCTTTGAGTTGCAGCATAACCTACTTGTTGAGATTTATATATAGTATCATAGCTATCTAGTGTACCTACACTACCCTCTGAGTTATCGTACTTTTGTTTTGCTATGTCAAAATCTAACTTTATGGAGTGGTTTTGTGTTGGGGTATATGTTAGTCCTGCTCCAAATGTCCAGTTTTGATTGTCCATAGTTTTACCGTTTCCACCAAAACTATTGTTATTTTTACTAGAGTCCTCTATGACTCCATTGTTGTTAAAAGTGTCGCTATCCCAAGCAGGGCTTGATTTTTTGTTATCATAATAACTCCCTCTTAGAGCTAAACCTAGAGTATCTTTTATGAGTGGACCCATGATAGAGACATCATAAGTGCTACTATCTCCCCAGTGGCTTTTTGATTGAAACAATCTACCTACATCTATAGCACCTCGCCACTCTGGAGATATCTTTTTGGTGATGATATTTATAACCCCACCCATAGCATCAGCCCCATAGAGTGTACTCATAGGTCCTCTTATAACCTCGATTCGCTCTATCATCGATAGTGGTGGGATATTTGCAAACTGCAATCCGCCAAAATCGTTTGGATATATATCACCTTTATTGTTTTGTCTTTTACCATCTATCAAAAATAGTGTATAATCAGCCCCCATACCCCTTATAGAGACACTTCCTTGACCAGATTTATCGGTAGTTTCACCTATATCTACCCCCTCGATATACTTTAGTGCATCTAGCAAGTTTGTATATGGTTTTTTCTCCAACTCCTCTTTGGTTATAACTGTAATACTAGCAGGAGCATCGGTAATTTTTTGCTCATACCCAGCAGCGGTAGTTACCACTTGTACATCATCTAGCTTTGATGTCTCTTGTGCAAATAGCCCTTGAGTTACAAATAAAGCACATAAGCTTATCCCAACCTTTTTTCTCATTAGATTCCCTTGTTTTGATTATTATTTCAATAATCGTTATTAAAATAATGTGAAATATTAGTAAAAAAAACTTAAAAAAAGATTAAAATTGATAGTAGTTATCAAAAAGATATATATAAGACTATTTTATTTGATTAAAATTTTTAGCTAACATCTCTTAAAACTGAGTAAGCCTCTTGTAGGAGTTGAAATTTTTGAGTGTAGTGGGCAACTAGATGGGGTGTATCTTGAGCTACTATATCTGGATGGTAGGCTTTTGCAAGTCGTCTGTAGTTATCTTTTAGTTTTTTGGCATCTGAGCCTATAGGGCACTCAAGTATCGCATAAAATGATGCATAATCATCTGCCTCATCTTCATAGATATCAAAAAAGCTATATTTTGTATATTTGTTATAAAGCTTACTTAAAAATCTCTCATTGAAGTTATATTTTAGCTTGTAGTGCAAAACATCTTTTTTATTTAGTGTGCGATCTAGTCTTGCTTTTGCCCTCTCATCGCCAACATCTAGCACCATCGACATATCAGAACCCCTCTGTATATAGACCTCTAGCTGACTTCTAAGGTAGCTCATAACCCACGGGTTTGGATAATCAAGCGATATAAGTACCGTGTCACTATCATAAGCATAAAGGTTTACATCTACCTCTTCTACTAGCTCATCTTGGTTTAGTTCTATGCGGATAGGTTGGGCCTCAAATCTTAAAAGTGAGCGGTGAAAAAACTCTTTTGATAGGTTTTGTTTTGTGGCATGGTGATCGCTTAGTGAGTCTAAAAACTCCTCTCTAGCCTCTTTTAGTATATCGTTTCTAAAGATAAGTACCGCTTTTTCGAGATAGAGCATACTTCTTGAGTGCTTGATAAGAAAATCTTTCATCCATGCTTTGTTGAGTGTAGCAAAATCTGTTTTTACATTTATAAGATTATCTCTAAGTACAATCTCCATAAACTATGCTCCTAAGCCATATTTTGACTTAGGTAAGCAAAAATAGTTCCAAACTATAAGAGTGAAGAGATAAGTGCAGTTGCTATATCGCTAGATACATATGGTTTTATATAATCAACCACAATAGGGGCAAATTGTGACACCATAGAGCTATCCATGCCCAAAGAGCTAAATTGAGATGCTAAATCGCCCGATTTGCCGCCACCTAAGAGTGATGATACACCTGAAGCAGAACTCATAATATCATCTAATCCTGGGACACTGCTAGTCATAGAGCTAAACTCATCGGCACTCATAGAGCCTTTTGCTTGATTTAAAAGTGCAGCAGTTCCGCCCATAGCTTGTGCTTGAGTAACACCTAGTGAGTCACTTAGTGTCCCTAAAAGTGAAGATGTATCGCTTTTTTGTGTGTTTTGAGTAGCATTTGCAACCTCTGCTGCTTTGTTTAATGCACCACCTATATCAAATGCACTTAGATTTAGTGTACATAGTATCGCCACTAGGCTTAGTTTTGTTAGTTTCATAGAAGTTTTTCCTTTTAAAAAATTGTCATAATTTTATCAGATATTATCCTAAATGTAGGTAATAAATTATGCTATAATCAAAGACTTAAAATAGCAAAAAATAAAGGGATTTATGAAAACTCTTATAGAATTTTTAGAGAGTAAAG
>JBAYYR010000023.1:0-11917 GCA_041672945.1 Sulfurimonas sp.
CAGCCTTCTCCCAAAAAGTAGGGATATCTTTACTCCCACAATACCCCATAGATGAGCGAAGCCCACCCATAGCTTGATGGATAATACCCGCTATACTTCCACGAAATGGAACACGACCCTCAATCCCCTCAGGGACTAGTTTATCGGCTGCTGTTCCCTCTTGAAAATATCTATCGTTTGAGCCTTTTTGCATAGCACCTAAGCTACCCATACCGCGGTAAGATTTGTATTGTCTACCTTGATAGACTATGGTTTCACCTGGAGACTCTTCAGTTCCTGCTAAAAGTGAACCTGCCATAATGCAACTTGCCCCAACCGCTAGTGCTTTTGCTATATCGCCTGAGTATTTTATACCACCATCTGCTATAACAGGAACACCATGTTTTCTTGCCTCATCTGCACAGTCTGCTATGGCGGTTATTTGAGCTACTCCAACACCTGCTACTATACGAGTAGTACATATAGAACCCGGTCCTATACCAACTTTTATAGCATCTACTCCAGCTTCTATAAGTGCTTTTGCCGCTTCAGGAGTTGCGATATTTCCTGCTATAACATCTACACTTAGCTCTTTTTTTATGGTTTTAATGGTGTCGATAATCCCTTTTGAGTGTCCATGAGCTGAGTCTAAAACAAGTACATCAGCTCCAGCATCAACTAGTGTTGCGGCACGATCTAGTTGCCCAACACCTATAGCAGCACCAACAACAAGTCTTCCAAAAGCATCTTTATTTGAGTTTGGATACTCTATACGTTTTTTGATATCTTTTATAGTTACTAAACCTTTTAGATGGTTTTGTTTATCTACTATAGGTAGTTTTTCTATCTTGTTTTTGTGCATAATAATAGCTGCTTCATCTAGCGATATACCCGCCTCAGCAGTCACTAAAGGCATTTTTGTCATAACATCTACTACAAGTTTGCTCATATCTTTTTCAAACCTCATATCGCGGTTTGTAAGTATCCCTAAAAGTTTGTTATGTGAGTCTATAACGGGAACTCCAGAGATTCTAAATTCGCCCATGATTTTATCGGCATCATCTAGGGTTGCATCTGGATAGACATATATCGGGTCTATGATGATACCGCTTTCGCTTTTTTTCACTCTTTTTACTTCGGCACATTGAGCCTCTATGTCCATATTTTTATGTATGATACCTATGCCACCAAGTCTAGCCATAGCTATTGCGGTTCGGTGTTCGGTTACTGTATCCATAGCTGCTGAGACTATCGGGATTTTTAGTGAGATATTTTTAGTAAGTTTTGTCTCTAAGCTAACTTCTTTTGGTAGAACTTCAGAGTATTGTGGGATAAGCAGTACATCTTCAAATGTGAGGGCTCGTTTGCGAATTTTCATGAATTTTTCCTATTGAGTAAAATTCTCTGAATTGTACCATTTTAGATATTTAAAAAAAATTAAAAAAGCTAAACTAGGGTTACAAATCAACAAAATTGTTTACAATAAATGATAAAATTCGCCAAAAAAGGAGCTTAATATGCAAAAAACAAAGATAGAAGTACCAAGAGCAACTCTTGATTTTTACACCTATGAAGAGGATGGCTTAACATACTATGAGTACGATGCAACAGGTTGTCAGCCGCCAGAGCCTATGGTAAATACACTAAATGGACTCTCACTACTAAAATCACCTACAGATAGGCTAGTTGGTAAGTTTTTCCATGAACCTATACCACTATATAGTCGCATACCATTAAATATAGAACATAGTCCAAAAGAGCTAGAGAGTGGTGATGTGCTTATAACTTTTAAGTTATCTGAGTAGATTTTATATATAAGCTAAACTTCAATGCTTCATTAGTTTAGTTTAAATACAATGTCGATATTTTATATCGTTTTACTACTACTAAGGATAACTTTTTTATGAAACAAATCATCGGTTTTTTAGGCTCTATGAAGCTAATGGCGGTTTTGATGCTATTTTTTGCTTATGCTATAGGGTATGCTACATTTATAGAGAACGACTTTGGGACAATGACTGCCAAAGCGGAGATATACAACACTAGATGGTTTGAACTGCTTTTGGCGGTTTTGAGTATAAACCTACTTATAAATATATTTAGATTTAAGATGATAAGTCTTAAAAAAGCCCCTATTTTGATATTTCATGTCTCATTTTTGATTATTGCAATAGGTGCTGCTATAACCCGTTTTGTTGGCTATGAGGGTACTATGCGGATTCGCGAAGGTGCAACTGCTAACACTATGATAAGTGCTGATACCTACTTTGTCCTAGAGGCTAGTGTAAAGGATGATACGGCAAAGTATGAAAAAAGCCTATATCTTAGTAAAAAAAGCAAAAATACTATAGAGTCATCTTTAGAGGTTGGCGGTAAAAAAGTTAATGTTAGCTTAGCTAAGTATATCCCCGATGCTATAGAGGTTTTAGTAGAGGGTGATAGTGGTGGTGAAGAGGTTTTAGATATGCTTGTTGTAGATAACGGCGAAGCTAGACCTATACACCTTAAAAAAGGTGAGTATTTTGAAAACGGCGAGATGAGCATAGATTTTGGCTCAGGTAAGATGTTTTTAACACCTACTGTTAAGTTATATGAAAAAGATGGCAAGATTTATGCTTCACACGATGAGCCTATTTTTCATATGCAGATGAAGACTCAAGAGCAAGGTACTTATGAGCCAAGCGAAGCTACACCTATAGAAGAGAAGCAGCTTCATGCTCTAAATGGGAATAATTTTGTCCTTAAAAAGTACTTTAAACATGCTAAAAAAGATATCATAAGTGATCCAAATGCTTCACCTATGGAGCCACAAATGGATGCCTTGGTTTTTAGTATAGATGTAGATGGTAAAAAAGAGTCTTTAACTATAAATGGTAGAGCAGGAAAACTAGCTCGCTCATCTGATGTTGAAGTTGATGGGGTTAGAGTATCTTTAGCTTATGGTGCCAAACTTTTAGAGCTACCTTTTTCACTTAAGCTAAATAAGTTTGAGCTAGATAGATACCCTGGTTCTATGTCTCCCGCTTCATATGCAAGTGAGGTTGAACTTATAGATAATGAACAAAATCTCCATATGCCATATAGGATATATATGAATAATGTGCTTGAACATAGAGGTTATAGATTTTTCCAATCATCTTATGATATGGACGAAAAAGGTACAGTTTTATCTGTCAATAATGACCCTGGTACTTGGTGGGCATATACAGGCTATATACTACTAGGTATAGGTATGTTTTGGTCGCTATTTTCTAGAGGCAATAGGTTTGATAAGCTATCTAAGATAGCAAGAGAAGCAGCAAGTAAAAAAGATGCTCTAGCGGTACTTTTTTTAGCACTTTTTATCAGTTTTTCGCCAAATCTTCAAGCAGATATAAAACCTTATGATAAAAATAGTGCAGATCTTTTTGGACAAATAGTAATACAAGATAGTGCAGGGCGGATGAAGCCTATAGACACACTAAATAGAGAGATAATAGCAAAAGTATCTAAGAGTGATAATCTAAAAATAGGTGAGTTTAAACTAGACCCAAATCAAGCTATTTTGGGGATGATGAGTTCGCCTGATGCTTTTAGAGATGTGAAACTAATAAGAACCAAAAACGATGAGATAAACTCTCTTATAGGCTTAGATAAATCTACTTCACATGCTTCATTTGCTCAGTTTTTTACAAATATAGAGACACTAGAGGGGTATAAACTAGCCCAAGCAGTAGATCATGCTATGCGAAAAGAGCCAAAAAGTCGCGATAAGTTTGATAATGCTGTTTTAGAGGTAGATGAGCGGGTAAATATCACTTATGCAGTTTTTGCGGGGACTCTTTTTAAGATTTGGCCAAAAGCAAACCATGAAGATAACAAATGGTTTGCTACTGTAGAGGCACTTCAGAGCTTTCCAGAACAAGAGGCTCTAGCTATAAGAGATATAGCTTTTGGGTTTTTTAGTTCAATCGAAGATGCTTCACATAGTGGTAAGTGGGATGGGGTAGATAACTCTATAAAAAACATCATAACATACCAAAGAGAGCTAGGCTCAGATGTCGCACCAACTCAAAAAAGAGTTGAGATGGAGATTCTTTATAATAAGTTCAATATATTTGAGCAGAGCTATCCATACTACTTACTAATAGGTTTTATACTTCTTATAGCTAGTTTTACAAAGATACTAAAACCATCACTAAATATAAACATACTATCAAAAATATCTCTAGCTCTACTAGGGTTTTTGTTTGTCGCTCACACTTTTGGATTAGGGCTTAGATGGTATGTAGCGGGTCATGCTCCATGGTCTGATGGGTATGAGTCGATGATATATATAAGCTGGGCTACTATACTCTCAGGGTTTGTTTTTGCTAGAAGATCGGTTATAACTCTAGCGGCAACTGCTGTTTTAACAGGGCTTATACTATTTGTGGCTCATCTAAACTGGATGAACCCGCAAGTGACAAATTTAGTCCCTGTTCTTAACTCCTACTGGCTTAGTTTGCATGTCGCTATTATCACTGCTAGTTATGGGTTTTTAGGACTTGGTTCACTTTTAGGTTTTATAGTTTTACTCCTTTATGCAGTAGCTTCAAAGCAAAATGAAAAACATATAGGATTAGCTATAAAAGAGTTAAATGCGATAAACGAGATGGGGCTTATGATAGGTCTTGCATTTTTAACTCTAGGTAACTTTATAGGTGGTGTTTGGGCAAACGAGAGCTGGGGTAGATACTGGGGCTGGGATCCAAAAGAGACTTGGGCAATGGTAACCATACTACTCTATGCGGTTATAGTCCACTTAAGATTTGTAAAGCAGATCTATAGTGAGTTTAACTTTGCAGTCATCGCACTACTTGCATACACTTCGGTTATCATGACATACTTTGGTGTAAACTACTACTTAGCAGGTATGCACTCATATGCTAAGGGTGATCCTGTGCCGATTCCTGATTTTGTACCTATAACTTATGGGGTACTGTTTTTACTTATAGCTGTAGCTTATAGAAACAAAAGGATTGCTTGATTTGGAGTTTAGTGGCTTTGGTGGTGCTTTAGAGTTTTTAAAACTCATAAAACAAAACAACAATAAAGAGTGGTTTGAGGCTCATAGGGGCGAGTATGAGAGGCTTATACTTGAGCCATCAAAAGCTTTTGTACTTGAGATGGGTGAACATCTTCAAGCACTTGAGCCTACTATATCTTTTGAGCCAAAGATAAACCGCTCACTCTTTAAAATCTACCGTGATGTCCGCCGTATGGGTGAAAACAAAGAGCCTATAAAATCAAAAATAGGTTTTATATTTCCACAAGGTGGCTGGAGTGGATGTCGTCTTCAAAAATCATCATTTTATATGCACTTTGGAGCAGATGAGATGTTTGTTGCAGTTGGTGTTAGATGGTTCAGTAAACCGATGTTAGATGCCTATAGAGAGTATATAAAAGATGATTTTAAAAGAGCAGAGTTAGCAAAACTGCTAGACTCTATCACCGCTAAGGGTTATAGTGTAATGGGTAGAGAGTATAAAAGATACCCAAAAGGTTTTAGTCCTGATATGAGCAATGTCGCTCTTAGTTTGCATAAAGGGATGGCGACCTATAGGGTTTTTGAGCCTAACATTATAGATGAGCCAAAAAAACTGATAGATACTCTTTTTGAAAGTTATGAAGATATGCTTGAGTTGCAACAGTATATGTACAGAGTGAGTTTGGGGACATTTTAATGAAAAAAGATGCGATAGTTTTACTAAATATGGGTGGCCCAAATAACCTTGAAGAGGTTGAGCTGTTTTTGATAAATATGTTCAATGATAAAAACATACTAACTGTAAAAAGTTCACTCTTAAGAGCTTTTATAGCTAAGATGATAACCTTTTTTAGAACCGAAAAAGCACAAGAGATATATAAACTAATAGGTGGAAAATCACCACTTGTAGAGCTTACTCAAAAGCTAGTAGATAAACTTCAAGCTAAGCTAGGAGATGGTGTTGTTGTCGATTTTGCTATGAGATATACTCCGCCATTTTCAAAAGAGGTTATAGATAGACTAAATGCTCAAAATATCCAAAATATATACCTGATTCCACTCTATCCACAATACTCAACAACAACAACAAAATCTTCACTAGAGGAGTTTGAGCAAACCTACCACAAGATGGGTGGCGATGCGACTATAGTTGAGATAAAACACTTTTTTCAAAACACTAGCTACAACAAAGCGATAGTAGATAGGATAAAAGAGGCGATAACCAAAGATGAGAGTGGTAGTTTTGAGTTAGTTTTCTCAGCCCATGGGCTTCCACAAAAGATAGTCGATCGTGGTGATGTTTATGAAAAACATGTTAAAAAACATATCAAACTACTAGAGGCTATGCTTAAGAGTGATGGTTTTAACTTTAGTGGTACCCATTTAGCTTATCAGTCAAAAGTGGGTCCTATGAAATGGCTTGAACCATCGCTAGATACTAAACTAATGGAGCTTAAGGGCAAAAATGTTTTGATATTTCCCATAGCTTTTACTATCGATAACTCTGAGACCATATATGAGCTTAGTATCGAGTATGAGGCTATTGCTAAAGAGCTTGGAGTGGGTGAGTATAGAGTTGCTAAGTCTCCAAATGATAGCGAAGCGTTTGTTGAAGCACTTATAGAGATTTATGAGAAGATGAGATGAGAGTTGTTATATTTGATATGGATGGTACCCTAATAGATTCCAAAAAAGATATAACATCTTCAGTTAATTATATAAGAAAAGAGTGTTATGCTCTTGAGCCACTGAGTGAAGAGTTTGTAGTTTGGGCGATAAACCTTGAAGATAGAAATCTAGCTAAACTTTTTTATGAAACCGATATCTATGAGAGTAGGGCAAGGGATCTTTTTGAGGAGCACTATGCCCTAGAGTGCACTAAAAGTGTATATCTTTATGATGGTGTAAAAGAGCTTTTAGATCTACTAAAAAATGAAAATACTAAACTATCGGTCGCTACAAATGCACCATCAACCTTTGCTAAAAAGATGCTGTTTCATCTAGAGGTAGATAACTATTTTGATTATATAGTTGGTGCCGATATGGTAAAAAACCCAAAACCATCACCCGATATGCTAGAGCTTATACTTAGCAGTTATGGTTTTAAAAAAGATAAGCATAGGGGTTTTATGGTAGGCGATAACTCAAAAGATATACTAAGTGCAAGAGCTTCAAGCTTAACCCCAATCTTTGCTACTTGGGGATTTAGCAGAGATACAACTCACGATAAGATAGCCAAAACACCAAATGAGGTGCTTTGGTTTATGACTTAAACTTACCTAGCTTATCGTTAAGATCTTTTGCGGAGTTGTTTATCTGCTCTGCTATATTTGAGACATTGTCTATAGATATGGTATTTTGTTCAGCTAAAGTTGCAACCTCTTGCATAGATTTAGCTAGTGTTTGAACTTTTAAAGCTATCTCTGTAGCATTGTTGGCTAGGCTATTTGATGAGTCTTTACTTTGTTGCATTTTTGCATTTGTGTCTGCTGTATCTTGCTGTAGGGCATTTGTTATAGATGTGATTCTATTCATCTCATCGGCACTCTCATTCATCTGCTCAGTCGAATTAGAAATAGTCTGCACAAGTACCGATATAGTCGCATCTATCTCACCTAAACTTTTTTGAGTTCGCTCAGCTAGTTTACGAACCTCATCAGCAACCACTGCAAAACCTCGCCCATGCTCACCCGCACGAGCAGCCTCTATAGCAGCATTTAGGGCCAATAGATTTGTCTGTTCTGCTATATCTTTTATGATACCTAGCACACTTTTTACCTCTTGAGCATTTTGGTTTAGCTCTAAGAGTACAGATGATAAGTCGCTTTGGTTTGAACTAGCACTAGATATCGCTAAGGTTATGTTTTTTAGCTCATTTGTCATACTCTCAAGCATATTAGCTGTCGATTCTAGCTCATTTGCATTTGCTTGAGATATCTCTTTTGTCTCTTGTAGATTTTTCTCTATATCCCCAAGTGAGAGGCTAGAGTCTCTTGTCATAGAGTTTTGTTTATTGATATCATCTTTTGTTTTTATCGCGATAGACTGCAAACTACTACCAGCATCTTCTGAGTGTTTTGCTGAGTCTTTTGCGGCATTTATAGTATCTTGAATCTTCCCTATAAATCTATCTATAAAGTATGTCGCTTCACTTAGCTCATCTCCATGGTTGAAGTTTAGCCTTTTGGTTAGATTTCCATCGCCAGTTGCTAGATCGCTACTCATAGTTTTTAACTCTCTTATAGGTTTAAGTAACTCTTCTCTAAAAAATATCGTAAATATCACAATAAGTCCCAGACCAGCTACTACCATAGTTGATGCTATTTTTGTTTTTGAAGATGAGATAGATTTATCAGAATCACTTAAAGATACTCTAAGATCCATAACCCCTAAAACCTCACCCTCTTTAGAGTTTACATGGCACAACAAACAAGAGGCATCTGCTTTTTGTGGTGCTAAAAGTCTTAGGTAGTGGTTGTTTGGCTCATCTATCTCACTAGTTACACTATTTCCACTGTTAAATATATCTAAAATCTCTTTTTTGCTAGTGAGTTTCTCTTGAAGTGAAAAAAGTTCGATTATGTTTTGACTCTTATATACCTCAAGCCCAGCTATACCCTCTAGTGATTTTGCATTTTGTATGGTTTGGTTTAATATCGCGGGATCACCTGTATCCATAGCCATTCTTAGTGTTTGAAATATTGAGCTATTTAGTGTGTCCATCGACTTTTGAGTATTTGTAGAGATAAGTCTCGTATAATCACCCGATAAAAATATAAATAGTGAGCCAAAGCCTATAGTAAAAAAGGCAAAGAGTGTTAGGATAATTTTGTATTCTAGTTTTTTTGGGAGAAGTTTTTTCATGATAGTTCCTTAGTGTGACTGCTTTGAGACAACATTGTACTCCTAGTTAGCTTTTTAAAGTTTTAAAAACTAACACTTTTAGTGACTTTTCATTAGTTACATTTACATATTCATCTGGGTTTTGAACTCTATGGCTAAAAACAAACTGGTTTTGCTCAAACATATCTAGTAAAAAGTGAGTATCTAACTCTGGAGCATTTAAACAAGCTAAAACCAAACCATCTTCACTTAGTAGCTCGTGGAGCCTTTTAACTATCTTTACATAATCTTTTTTTGCCTCAAAACTCCCTTTTTGATAACTTGGCGGGTCGATTATTATTATATCAAATGGTCCTTTTTTCTTTATGCCTGAGATAGATTTTAGTATGTTATATGGTAAAAAACTAACACCTTTTGTGTCGATATTATTTAGTGTATGGTTTGCTTTGCCAACACTTAAAGATGCCTTACTCATATCGACATTTACTACACTTTTAGCTCCACCTAGTTTAGCCGCGACACTAAAAGCACATGTGTAACTAAATAGATTTAGTATATGTTTATCTTTTGCATTTTGCCTCACAAACTCTCTGCCGTTTTTCATATCACCAAAAAATAGGCTATTTTGGTTACTTAAAAGATTTAGCTTAAACTTCATACCATTCTCATAAGCTATAAGCTCATCTTCTAGCTCTCCAAAAATCACCTCATTTGTGGTATTTTTAAGATATCTTCTTTGAAGAACTACCGCTTTGTAGTTTTTTGTTTTAGCAAAGCTAGTTAGCATATCTATAAGCCCTTGCTCATCTTCATCAAAAAGAGTTATACTTAAAACACCATCTATGCTATCTATGCTAAGGTACTTAAAAGCTCCATATGCCTCACCGCGACCATGAAAAACTCTCTGAAAATCTCTAGTTGGCTCTTTGGTAAGCAGATACTCCCTTAGTTCATCTAAACTCAAGCTCTCTCCCAAAATGTTCCATCTGGTGTATCCATGATAGCTATACCTAAAGCACTAAGCTCATCTCTTATGGCATCTGCTAAGGTAAAATCTTTTGCTTTTTTAGCCTCAACTCTTTTAGCTATAAGTTCATCTATTTTAGTTTTTTGCTCATCGCTTATGCCGTGTTGAAAATACTCATAAGGGTTTTGCCCACCAAAACCTAAAAGTTTTTCCACAAACTCAAGGTTTGAGAGTAGTTCATCTTTTATGGTTTTATCTTTTTTATCTAGTGCTTCGTTTGAGCTATTTATCATCTCATCAACTATTGCTAGTGCTTCAGAGATATTTAAATCATCATTTAGTGCCTCTAAAAGCCTATCTTTAAACTCAGTTTTTTTGCTCTCAAAACTTAAGTTAAAAACCCTTTTTTTGAGTCTATATAGCTTATCTAGCCTCTTTTTAGCCTCATCTAAATCCTCATAAGAGAAGTTGAAGTTGGCTCTATAGTGAACACTAAGCAAGTAAAATCTTAACACCTCACCATCATAGTGTTTTAGTGCATCTTTTAGGAAAAAACTATTACCTAAGGATTTGCTCATCTTTTCGTTATTTATAGTTACAAAACCATTATGCACCCAGTAAGCAGCTAAGTTTTGACCCGTTGCACATCTGCTTTGCGCTGCTTCATTTTCATGGTGAGGAAAAAGCAAATCTGCTCCACCACCATGGATATCTATAGCAAACTCACTATTTTTATCGGCTAGATGCTCATCTATCATCGCAGAACACTCTATATGCCACCCAGGGCGACCCGCTCCAAAAGGTGAGTCAAAACTAACCTCATCATCTTTAGCTATCTTCCAAAGGGCAAAGTCGGCACTATTTTTTTTCTCTTTATCACCCTCTACTCGTTGTTTTTTATCCTCTTCATTTTGCACTCTATGTGATAGACTTAGATATTTACTATCACTTGCGGTATCAAAATATATATCGCCACTTGAGACTCTATAGGCGTGGTTTTTTTCTAGTAGCTTTTTTATAAGATCAAATATAGCCTCAAGATTTTCTGTAGCCTTTGGCTCCAAATCTGCCCTTTTAACTCCTAATTTACTCATCTCATCGTGATAAGCTTTTGTATATTTTTGGGCTAACTCTTGAGTGCTAATGTTAAGCTCCAAAGCTCTTTTTATGATCTTATCATCTATGTCGGTTATATTTTTAGCATAAGTAACCTCATAGCCATTTGCCTCTAAAACACGGTGGAGTAAGTCAAACACCAAAGCACTCTTTGCATGACCTAGATGAGCATCATCATAAACTGTAGGACCACAAACATACATAGTAACTTTTGGGGGATTTTGTGGGGTAAATTTTAGTTTTTGTTTTTTAACTGAATCAAATATATACACTTATAATATCCTTTAAATAGTACAAAATTGTAGCAAAAACTACCATAGATATAAGAAAAATAGGGGTTTTTTTATCTTTAAGAACAAACAAAAAGTTATCTACCCCAAAGACTTTAGCACTTTGGTAAAACCCTACAAGACCACTTAGAGTGGTAGCTAAAGCGAGTCCTGCTGCACCTAGTGGAGCTATAAGTAAAAGTGAAAGCGATACATTTGTTATGAGTGTAAAAGTAGCTATCTTAGCAGCTCTCATCTGAAGCTCTTTAGAGTAAAGCCATAAAGATATAAGTTTTTGTAGCCCAAAAGGGAGCAAACCTATCATGTACATTTGTAAAACAAAAGCACTATTAGCGGTATCTTTGGCACTAAAAGCACCCCTCTCAAAAAGTAACTTCACTATCTGCTCACTAAGTATTAAAGCCCCTATTGTGCTAAATCCTAGCAAAAAAGCTAAAAACCAAAAAGCTTTTTTAAGATAGATCAATGCTTTTTGCTCATCTTTGTTTTTTATAAACCTAGCTATAGCGGGAAACAAAGCTATAGATGTAGCTATAGCAAAAAGTGCTAGTGGAAGCTGAAATATACGGTTTGCATAATATAGGTAGCTTATAGAGCCAGTTGCCAAAAACGAAGCTAACCATGTATCGACAAAAGCATTAACTTGAGCCGATGAGTTACCCCAGATAGCGGGTAAAAACTGCTTTTTAAAACCTTTTGCTTCATCTTTTATCT
>JBAYYR010000024.1:0-11833 GCA_041672945.1 Sulfurimonas sp.
AAAAGCCCCAACAAATGGAGTTGTGCAAAAACTCTATGTAAACACTATAGGTGGAAGTGTAAAACCCGCACAAGACCTTTTAGAGATAGTCCCAACCGATACAAAGCTTATCATCGAAACAAAAGTTTTGCCAAAAGATATAGCTTTTATATACCATGCTCAAAAGGCAAAGATAAAGTTTTCGGCATTTGATTTTTCCATATATGGCGGACTTGAGGGGAGAGTTATAAACATCTCACCAGACACTATAACCGAAAAAGACAACAAGACTTTTTATATAGTAAATGTCGAAACAGACCAAAACTATATAGAGAAAAATGGTGATAAAAAGTTCATCATCCCAGGTATGGTAGCAGATGTTGATATCATAACGGGTAAAAAAAGTGTGTTAAATTACATACTAAAACCGATACTTAAAACAAAAACATATACATTTACGGAGAGATAATATGCAGATTGTACTTTTTTGTGATGATGCTCTTCTTGTTCAAAGATGGGTGGGCATACTTGAGCCGATTCACAAAACCAAGCTTATAAAAACGACAAAAGCACTTTTAGATACCAAAAATAGCTTAGTTGTGTTTTATGATATGGATGAGCTAGAGGATAGAAACTTCATAATCCTGAGGCTACTTCAAAACAAAAACAGACTCCTATTTTTAAGCAGAACTCCAGAGTTAGCTCAAGCAAAAGAGCTTCTAGCTTTAGGTATAAGTGGTTACTCAAATGCTCTTATGAACAGCTCATTTTTCCTAAGTGCCATAGATGCTATAACTCAAGGGTATGTTTTTATAACCCCGCAGATAACCTCTGCTATGTTAAAAGATATCGCCACTTTAAGTGCTACTAAAAAAGATGATGAGATACTAGCAAAGCTTACCGCTAAAGAACAAGAGGTGGCAAAACTACTAAAAGAGGGGTATAAAAACCAAGATATAGCCGACAGTGTAGGTGTTTCTATAAACACCATAAAAGCCCACATAAAAGCTATATATGAAAAACTTGAGGTTAAAGATAGGCTCTCGTTTGCTGCTCTTTTTATAGATTCCAGATCAAGTCTGGAATGACGAGATATTGTCACCCTGAACTTGATTCAGGGTCTCATCATATAGATTCCAGATCAAGTTTGGAATGACGGGTGGTGAGTCTGGAATAACTGTTATTTGTCATTCTGAACTTGATTCAGAATCTCACACCACAACCTTGATTCAGGGTCTCATTATATAGATTCCAGATCAAGTCTGGAATGACTGGTTGTGGGTCTGGAATGACTAGGGTTTTTAGAGTGACAAACTAGAAGTTATCCTTAGGATTAGCATCACTTAGGTGTGGCCAGATTAGCTTAGTTCCGCCTAGTATGTGAAAATGTAGGTGCTTAACCTCTTGATGCCCATCTTCACCTATATTTGTTATGACTCTGTAGCCACTTTTGTCTATGCCAACTTTTCTAGTAACCTCTTGCATAAATAGTGTCAAACCCTCCATGGTTTTAGCATCTACTTCATGAAAACTATCGACATGTTTTTTTGGTATAGCTAGTATATGTACTGGTGCTTTTGGGTTTATGTCGTGAAATGCTAGAAAATTCTCATCTTCTAAGACTATATTTGATGGTAGCTCTTTGTTTATGATTTTACAAAATATGCACATTAGATTATCCTTATCTTTTTGATTTGAAATGTATTTTAACATCTTATAATTATTTTTTGCCTATAATAGCGACTAATTTTAGACTCACACGGAGTAGGTTGATTTGGAAAAATGGTATGAAGCTATAAGGGGTGCCTCAAGTACTAAGGAACTTGAGAGTTTAAGGGTAGATATTTTTGGTAAAAAGGGTGTGCTTACACTTGAACTAGCAAAGATTAAAGACTTAAGTCCAGAACAAAAAGGTGCTGTGGCAAAAGAGCTAAACACTCACAAAAATGCTCTTATGCAAGAGCTTGTTAGTAAAAAAGATGAACTAAGCTTAATGGAGTTAGAGCAAAAGATGGCTCAAGAGGGGATAGATACATCACTATATTCTCAAGATGCTAGAGATGGCGGTGCTCTTCATCCTGTTATGCAGACTATGGATAGGATAGTTGAGTATTTTGCTTCTATGAATTTTGCTATAAAAACAGGTAGTATGGTAGAGAATGACTTTAACAACTTTGAAGCACTAAACCTACCAAAACACCATCCAGCTAGAGATATGCAAGATACTTTTTACTTCAAAGATGAGATGCTACTTCGTACACACACCTCACCAGTTCAGATAAGAACTATGCTTAACTCAAAACCACCTATCCGTATGATAGCCCCTGGAGCGGTTTTTAGAAGAGACTATGACCTTACACATACACCTATGTTTCATCAAGTAGAGGGGCTTTTAGTAGATAAGAGCGGTAGTGTTTCGTTTGCAAACCTTAAGTTTATACTTGAGGATTTTTTAAAACATATGTTTGGTGATGTAAAAGTCCGTTTTCGCCCTAGTTTTTTCCCTTTTACAGAGCCATCTGCTGAGGCTGATATATCTTGTGTATTTTGCCATGGAGATGGGTGTAGAGTCTGCTCAAAAACAGGTTGGCTTGAGGTTTTAGGGTGTGGCATAGTAGATCCAAATGTCTTTAAAGCGGTAGGCTATGAGGATGTTAGCGGTTATGCTTTTGGACTTGGAGTCGAGAGATTTGCTATGCTAATCCACCAAATAGGAGACTTAAGATCACTATTTGAGGGTGATATGAGATTGTTGGAGCAGTTTAGATGATAGTTACTAGAAGTTGGTTAAATGAGTGGGTTGATCTTAGCGATGTATCATCAGATGAGCTTTATAAAGTACTAAACTCCATAGGTCTTGAGGTAGATAAGATTGAGTCTAGTGCCTTGCCTGATGGCATAGTATTTGGGCATGTACTAAAGTGTGAAAAACATCCAGATGCTTCAAAACTCTCTGTTTGTGAGGTTGATGTTGGAAGTGGTGTAAATCTTCAGATAGTCTGCGGGGCACCAAATGTAAAAGAGGGGCAAGATGTAGTAGTTGCTACAAGTGGAACTACTATGCCAGATGGTTTGGTTATAAAGCCTGTAAAGTTAAGGGGTGTTGAGTCAAATGGTATGATATGCTCAGCCAAAGAGCTAGGTTTAGCAGATATAAATGATGGCATTTTAGAGCTAGATAGCAGTATAGGTGAGTATAAGTTAGGAACAAGTGTAAACACAAACCATATACTCTGCGATACCCTTATAGAGATAGAACTAACGGCAAATAGAGGCGATTGTTTAAATATCAGAGGTGTAGCAAGAGACATCTCTGCCGCGCTAGATAAACCTCTTCTTGAGCTAAACTACAAAGAGAGTGATGAAAAAAGGCTTGGTGTTGGAAGGTTTTTGCATATATCAAATAGTGCAGATATCGATGTAAATCTTAAATATAAAGTTGTTGAGCCTAAAGAGTTCTCTTTGGTGTTGCTTCTTAGGCTGAGATTAGCACAAATAGGTCTAAAGATAGAAAATGAGATAGATGCTCTTATGAGATATATAACTCATAGTTGCGGTGTTTTACTAAAAGCATACAGTTATGGTTTTTTTGAAAATGAGACTACGGCTCAGATAAATTTAGCTTTAGATAAAAACTCACTAGTTAGTATATCTAACTCCAAAAATGAGGTAGCCTCCATAGCGGGACTTAGCCAAAGTGATAACTCAAAAGCGACAACTAAAGATCATCTTATACTTATAGAGGCTAGTTATATAGACCCAGAAGATATATCTAAAAAAGTATATGGAAAGGGTGTCAAAACTACAGATGAGTACTATAAGTCTTCAAGGGGTAGTGAGTCAAATCTCGAACTAGGACTGAAGCTATCTATGTATCTTTTAGAGTCCTATTCAGACTCTATCATATATGGCGGAGTTATAGAGCATACAAAAGATATAGATAGCAAGGTTATAAGCTTTAAAAAGTGCGATATAGAGAAGATTATAGGTTTAGAGATAGATAGGCTTCATATAAATAAGATACTGAAAAATCTTGGCTTTGCTACAGATAAAACAGTAGCTGATAACTTTGTAGTATCGGTACCAAAACATAGACACGATATCCACAACATACAAGATATAGCAGAGGAGATTCTTCGCATAATAAGCATAGATAGTATCCCTGCTAAAGCTATAACTTTTAGTGAACAAAACCGTATAAATAGTGACTATATTGAGTATAAAAAAAGGAGTGAATATAGAAAAAAAGCTGCTAATAGTGGCTTTTATGAGTCTATACACTTTGCTTTTGATGAGAGAAGTTCACTCTTAAAGTACGGTTTTAGTGTTTTAGATAAAAAGCTTGAACTCTTAAACCCTATAGTAAATACTCTAGACACTCTAAGAACAACACTTTTGCTTTCACTCTTAAGATCAGCATCATCAAATGCTAAAAATAGCTACTCATCTATAAGACTTTTTGAGATAGGTTCGGTTTTTAGCAAAGATAGAGAAGAGTCTTTAAAACTTGGGGTAGTTTTTAGTGGCGACAAAGAGGAAGATGGACTTTTAAACAGTGGTAAGCCACAAAAGGTAGATTTTGGTTATTTTTTAAAAAAACTATCTAGCATTATAGGTAGTTTTGAACTAGTTAACTCAAAACCAGACCACAAACTAGCTCACCCTTTTATATCGGCTGATATCTTGATAGATGGTAAAAGAGTGGGTGAGGTTTTTAGGCTCCATCCTGCTATAGAAGATGAGTTTGATTTGGGTGATACTTTTATGTGCGAAGTGGAGTTTGATAAGCTAGTATTTGGACTTAAAACAGCAAATGAGATATCGAGATTTCAACCATCTTTTAGAGACCTTAGCTTAGTTGTGCCAAATACCATTGAGTATAAAGATATAAAAATCGCTATAGATGAGGTAGCGGGGAGTGAAGTAAAAAGATACTATCCTGTAGATAGATATACAGATGAAACACTAGCTCAAAGTGCAAGTTTAACTATAAGATTTATGCTTCAAAGTCCAACTAAGACATTTGAAGAGGATGATATCAACTCCATTATGAACTCTATACAACAAAATCTAAATCAAAAACTAGGGATAGAACTTAGATGAAACAAGCAACAATAACTCCTGTTAAAACATTTGATATAGTAGTTGATGATATAGCATCCGATAAATCAATATCTCACAGATGTGCTATGTTTGCGATGTTGGCTGATGGAGTTAGTGTTATAAGAAACTACCTAAGGGCTGGAGATACCCTTCATACTCTAAATATAGTAAAACATCTAGGTGCAACTGTAGAGGATGATGGTAAGGTTATAAAAATCAGCTCAAGCGGTATAAAAGAGAGTAAAGAGATACTAGATTGTGGAAACTCTGGAACAGGTATGAGGCTATTTTGTGGGCTTTTAAGCTCAGCAGATGGACATTTTATACTAACTGGCGATGAGTACTTAAATGCTAGACCTATGAAAAGAGTTACAGCTCCACTTATAGAGTTAGGTGCAAAGATAGATGGTAGAGCAAATGGTGATCTAGCTCCACTAAGTATAAGAGGCTCATCTCTTAGAGCATTTACTTATGAGAGCAAAATAGCTTCAGCTCAAGTTAAAAGTGCCATGATATTAGCAGCTCTAAGAGCCGACGGTGAGTGTAAGTTTAGTGAACCTGAACTTAGCCGTGACCATACCGAGAGGATGCTAAGAGGCATGGGTGCAGATATAAAAACAGATGGTTTACTAACTACTATAAACCCACTAAAAAAACTTCTAAAACCCTTAGATATCACTGTTCCTGCCGATCCATCAAGTGCATTTTTCTTAGCCGTTGCAGCCGCTATAACACCAAATGCTAAAGTAACCTTAAAAGATTTAACCCTAAATCCTACCCGCATAGAGGCTTTTGAAGCACTAAAAAAGATGGGTGCAAAAGTTGAGTATATAAAAAAAGAGGATAAGTACGAACCTATCGGCGATATAGTAGTTGAGTATAATAAACTAGAGGCTATAGTGGTTGAAGATAATATCTCATGGCTTATAGATGAGTTGCCTGTGCTTAGTATCGCATTTGCTTGTGCTAATGGCAAGAGTCTTATAAAAAATGCCAAAGAGCTAAGGGTAAAAGAGTGCGATAGGATAACTGCTATGGTAGAGGGGTTAAAATCTTGTGGCATAGAGGTTAATGAGTTTGAAGATGGATATAGTGTAGTTGGTGGAGAGTTAAAAAGCTCTAGAGTTAGTAGCTTTGGGGATCACCGTATAGCTATGAGTTTTTTAGTTGCAGGTCTAAAAAGCGGTATGGTTGTTGATGATATAGAGTGTATAGATGCCTCTTTTCCAAACTTCATAGATATACTACAAAAGATAACTAGTGTGGAGATAGTATGAAGATAGAGTTAGCGGAGAGCTATGGTTTTTGCTTTGGTGTAAAAAGGGCTATAAAGATAGCAGAGGAGAATAAAAACTCAGCTACATATGGCCCACTAATACACAACTCAAAAGAGATAGAGAGGCTAGATAAAGACTATGCAGTTGGACTAGTTGAGGATCATACTACTTTTAAGGCTGGAGATAAAGCAGTCGTTAGAACTCATGGTATCCAAAAGCATGAGCTAGAGGAGTTAAAGGCAAAAAAAGTTGATGTTATAGATGCAACTTGCCCATATGTAACAAAGCCTCAACAGATTTGCCAAGAGATGAGTGAAGCGGGGTATGATATAGTTATATTTGGTGATGATGCTCACCCTGAGATAAAAGGTGTAAAGAGTTATGCTAAAGATGGGGCTTTAGTGGTTACTAGCCCTGCTGATTTGGAAGATGTAAAACTTCGCGAAAAGATAGCACTAGTTGCTCAAACTACTAGAAGAGTAGAGGATTATCTTGAAGTTGCATCTTATCTTATACCTAGATATAAAGAGGTGAGAGTTTTTAACACCATTTGCAATGCCACATTTGATAACCAAGAAGCGGTTAGAAAGCTCTCAAAAAGAGCCGATGTAATGATCATAATAGGCGGCAAAAACTCATCTAACACAAAACAGCTCTATAATATATCAAAAGATAATTGCCCAGATAGCTACCTTATAGAAGATGAAGATGAGCTTGATTTTTCATGGTTTAAAGATAAAGATCTTTGCGGTATAAGTGCGGGTGCTTCGACTCCTGATTGGATTATTCAAAAAGTAATCGACTCTATAAGCTCTAGAGTAGATACTTTATAATTATATTATCTATAATTTGCTACAATAGCAAAATTTTAGTAGCAGAGGATGAGAGTTAATGGCATTTGATGGTGAACCATACGAGGAAGAGAGTTTTGCGGAGTTATTTGCAGCGAGTGAAAAAGAGCAAGAAGAGAGCAAGATAGTAGAGGGTGAGTTAGTAGAGATCCAAGCTGATGATAACAGAGCTTTGATAAGTGTTGGTGATAAACTAGAGGGTATCCTTAGCTTAGATGAGATAAGCGAAAATGGCGAACTAAAGTTCGGTGTTGGCGACAAGATAAAGGTTATGATAACTGGTTATTATAACGAAAGACCAAAGATTTCTTACAAAAAAGTTCAAGAACAATTAAAAACATTAGAGTTTATAGAATCCCACAAAGAAGATTTTGAAGATATAGTAGTAGATGGTGTTATCACTAAGAAAAATCGTGGTGGCTATGTACTAGAAGCTGATGGTGTATCGTTTTTTCTACCAAGATCTTTAGCACTTTTTAAAGATGACAATGTTGTAGGTAAAAAAGTAAAAGCTCAAGTTAGCAAGATAGATGAGAGCAATGGAACTATAGTAGTATCTCGTAGAAAGCTTTTCAACGAAGAGAGAAAAAGAAAAAAAGAGATAGTAGCAGCACTTATGGATAGCGATGAGATCATCCAAGGTGTTATCAAAAAAATCACAAGCTACGGTATGTTTGTTGATGTTGGTGGCATAGATGGTCTAGTTCACTACAACGAGATAAGCCATAAAGGTCCTGTTAATCCATCAAAACACTATAAAGAGGGCGATAGTGTAGAGGTTAAGATACTAGAGTACGATAAAGAGAAAAAACACCTATCATTATCTATAAAAGCGGTAAAAGCAGATCCATGGATAGAGATAGAAAATGAGCTAGAAGAGGGCGATAGAATAAGTGTTGTTGTATCTAACATAGAAAACTATGGTGCTTTTGTTGATCTAGGAAATGATGTAGAGGGATTTTTGCATATATCTGAGATATCATGGGATAAAAATGTTAAAAACCCATCAGACTATATAACACTAGGTCAAGAGATAGATGTTGAAGTTGTTGAGATTAACCCTAAAACTCATAAACTAAGAGTATCTCTAAAGACTCTACTACCTAAACCTTTTGATGAGTTTATCAAAAAACATAGCGAAGGCGATGTAGTAAAAGGTGAAGTTGTTTCACTAACTGACTTTGGTGCTTTTGTAAAGATAAGCGAAGTAGAGGGGCTGCTACACAACCAAGATATATCGTGGAACAAGGGTGCTAAGTGTAAAGATATGTTGAGTGTTGGCGAAGAGGTTGAGGTTAAGATAGTAAGAATCTTACCAGATGAGCAAAAAGTATCTCTAAGTAAAAAAGCACTAGATGAGAGTCCAGTTGAGCTTTTTGCTAAAACTCATAAGCTAAATAGCATAGTAAATGGAACCATTAGAGATATAAAAGATTTTGGTGTTTTTGTATCTTTAGAAGATGGTGTCGATGCACTTATTAGAAATGAAGATTTAGCTCCACTTGTAAAAGAGGAGTTAAACATATCTGATACTATCGAAGCTGCTATAGCTTTTATAGATGCTAAAAAAGATCGCATAAGATTATCTGTGAAAAAACTAGATTATCTAAAAAATCAAGCTATGCTAGATGAGATAAACGATGATCAAACAAACTCTTTGGGTGATCTTATAAAAGATAAATTTAAAAGATAAGTAGAATGCAAAAAGTCTATAAATGGCTAACTCCACTCATAGCGGTTGGGGTTGCTGTTTTTACTGCACTTTTTGTTTTATCTCTATATGAACATAACCAACCAGTTGAGGTCAAAAGTTTAGATTTACAGACTCAAAATTCTCTGCCAAATTATAAAAAAAACTGGTTAGATAGTTTTTCAAAAATCGATATAGAGCAACACAACTATCCTCTAGGTGAGGTGCTTATAAAGTTTGATTTACAAAAAGAGTCTATAAAAAAACTACCTCTTTATAGACTTTTAGCAAATATCTCTGATCCTTATGAGCTTTTTTGCTTAGAGCAAGAGGTTAAGCTAACAAAATTACACTATATTTTAAACAAAAACAGTAGCAATATAGAGCTTTTTATATATGCTGATGATAAAAATAGACTAGAAAATCTACTCTTGAGACTTAAAGAGTATGATATAAAAGCTCAAATAGAGCCAAATACTAAGGAGACCTAATGCAAAAATATACCATCGTAGTTTGCGACCATATACATGAGTCTGGTTTAGAGCTACTTAAAAATAGCGAAGATATAAATCTTATAATGGCAGCAGATGAGGATAAAACAAAACTTCTAACCATCATAGAAGAGGCCGATGTTGCCATAACTAGAAGCTCAACAGATGTTGATGCTAACTTTATACTTCATGCTAAAAAGATGAAAGCTATAGTTAGAGCAGGTGTTGGTGTCGATAATGTCGATATAGCAGGATGTTCTAAAGAGGGAATCATCGTTATGAATGTCCCAACTGCAAATACTATAGCAGCGGTTGAGCTTACTATGGCTCATATGTTATCTTGTATGAGAGCTTTTGTCTACTCACATAACCACCTAAAACTAGATCGTGTTTGGAAGAGAGAGAAGTGGTATGGCTATGAGCTAAAGGGTAAAAAACTAGGTGTTATAGGGTTTGGAAATATCGGTAGCCGTGTAGCAAAAAGAGCTCAAGCTTTTGAGATGGATATAGTCGCTTATGACCCATATATAAACCCTTCAAAAGTAACCGATCTTAACATGACTTACACTAAAAATTTTGAAGATATACTATCGTGCGATGTTATAACTATACATACTCCAAAAAACAAAGAGACTACAAATATTATCTCTTATGATGAGATAGCAAAAATGAAAGATGGAGTTGTACTTATAAACTGTGCTAGAGGTGGACTTTATAATGAAGAAGCACTCTACGATGGACTAAAAAGTGGTAAAATTCGCTTTGCAGGTATAGATGTTTTTGCAAAAGAACCAGCTACAAATCACCCACTTTTAGAGCTTGATAATATCATAGTTTCTCCACACTTAGGGGCAAATACTTTTGAGTCGCAGTACAATATAGCAGTTCAAGCAGCATCAAATGCGATATCGGCAGCTAAAGGTATATCTTACCCACATGCTATGAACTTACCTATAGATGAGACTACCATAGAGCCATTTGTTAAGCCGTTTTTAGAGATGGGTCAAACTATAGGTTTTTTACAATCTCAACTAAACAAATCACAAATAGTATCTATAAAAGTTAGTGGTCAAGGTGATATCTCTAGTTATGTAGATTCACTTGCAACTTTTGTGCTAGTTGGTGCTATGAGCCATAGAAGCGATGACACCATAAACTATGTAAATGCCGACTTTTTAGCAGCTGAAAAAGGTATAAAAGTAGAGACTAAAGCACTTCAAGACTCTAAAGTCTATAAAAACCTTATAACTGTAAAAATAAGCACTTCAGATGGCAGTACAACCTCTATGAGTGCTACTATATTTGATGATCATATCTTTAGGATCGTATCTATCGATGGGTTTGATATAGATGTTGCTATAAAAGGTGATATGTTAGTGCTTAAAAACAAAGATGTCCCAGGTGTTATAGGTAGTGTAGGTAGCATACTTGCAAAATACTCTGTAAATATAGCAGACTTCTCTTTAGCTAGAAACTCACAAAAAGAGGCTATGGCGGTTATCTTAGTAGATGATGTGGTAAGCGAAAAGATTTTAGATGAGCTTCACTCGCTTGATGCTTGTTCTAGTGTCGCTTATGCTAGACTCTCGTAGCTAGAGCCTAGCTACTACCCTCTTTATCTAAAGCAAATACCATTTTGGGTAGAATCACAAAATCAATTTAAGGATTTTTTTTAATGAGCAAAGCAAAAATTAATGGAAAAGTTTGGAAATTTGGAAAAGATATAGATACAGATCTTATAATAGCAGCAAGATATCTAAACACATCAGTACCAGAAGAGTTGGCAAAACATGTTATGGAAGATGCTGATCCTAATTTTGTAAAAAAGATGAACAAGGGTGACATTATAGTAGCAGATGAGAACTTTGGTTGTGGAAGTAGCCGTGAACATGCCCCTATCGCACTAAAAGCAGCAGGAGTATCGGTAGTTATTGCCCCTACTTTTGCTAGGATTTTTTATAGAAACGCTTTTAATATGGGGCTACCTATACTAGAGCTTAAAGAGGCAAATGAGATAGAAGAGGGTGATGAGTTAGAGGTAGATATGGATGCTGGAACCATCACAAACAAAACAACTTCAAAAATATATAAATTTATACCAATCCCACCATTTATGCAAGAGCTTTTAGATGCGGGTGGACTTATGAACTATGCAGCAAATGAGGTAAATAGATAATGAAAAAATATAAAATATCAGTCATAAAAGGTGATGGCATAGGTCCAGAGATAGTCGATGAGGCTATAAAAGTTTTAGATAGAGTCTCTTATGTTTGTGGTTTTACACTTGAGCTTGAAGAGTACCTAATGGGCGGTATCGCAGTTGATGTAAAAGGTGTTCCACTTCCAGATGAGACGATACAAGGTGTACTAAATAGCGATGCTTGTTTGTTTGGTGCTATAGGTGGTGCTAAGTGGGATAATTTGCCAAGAGAGCTTCGCCCT
>JBAYYR010000025.1:0-11582 GCA_041672945.1 Sulfurimonas sp.
AACAACTAAAAGGGTGCGGTGTAGTTGATGTAGAGTTTTTGCCCCACTGCACAAGTTGTACAAAAGATAGTCTCTACTCATACAGAGCTGAGGGTAAAACTGGAAGATTTGCGGGTGTTATAGAGCTTATATAGTAAAACAGAGGAAAAAAGATGAAAAATATAGCGATTTTATGTTCAGGTGGTGATGTTAGCGGTATGAATGCTGCTATAAAAAGATTTGTAGAGTATGCTTATGAGAACTCACTAGAGCCTTACTTAGTATATGATGGATACGAGGGGCTAATAGATAATAATATCAAAAAAGCAACATATAAAGATGTAAGCGGAATCATAAACCGCGGTGGGACAATAATAGGCTCTAGTAGAAGTAAAAGGTTTATGGAAAAAGCCTACAGAGCCAAAGCAAAAGAGAATCTAGATAGACTAAATATAGACAAGCTTGTAGTTTTAGGCGGCGATGGTAGTTTTAGAGGTATCGATGTTTTTTATAAAGAGAGTGGCATAAAGTTTTGTGCTATACCATCGACTATAGATAACGACATAAACGGTACTGAGTACTCTTTGGGTGTAGATACCGCACTAAATATCATAAGAGGTGCGATAGATAGTATCCGCGATACCGCTTCATCTTTTTCAAGAGCATTTGTTATAGAGACTATGGGGCGAGATTGTGGCTATTTAGCACTTATCTCTGCACTTACAAGCGGGGCAGAGCTTTGTCTTATACCAGAGATAGAGTACAACTTAGATGAGCATAAACAGAGGTTTAAAGAGCAGATAAAAAATGGTAGAAGATACTTTATAGCCGTTGTTTCAGAGGGGATCAAAGATAGCTCAAGTGATATAGCAAAGTGGTTTGAAGATGAGCTAGGAGTTGAGGCTAGAGCTAGTGTGTTAGGTCATATACAACGAGGCGGAAACCCCACTACTTACGATAGACTGATGGCCTATAAGTTTACTTCATATGCTATAGATGGGCTTTTGGCTTCATATACAAATAGTGCCATTTGCTACAATAGCGGTGGTTTTGAGTATAAAACTATAGATGAGATAGTGAGTGAAAAGTTTGAGTTAAGTTCTGAATTGCTTAGACTTGCAAAAGATGTTTAGTGGTGCTCACAACTGGACTCGAACCAGTGACTTTTACCTTGTCGAGGTAACACTCTACCAACTGAGTTATGCGAGCAAGTTTGGAATTTTATCTAAAAATACTTAATATTGAATTAGGCTACTTTATGTCAATTTTTTACTTTTAATTTAGGTATATTAATAGTATAATCTCAGCAATCAAATAAATGTGTAAGGTAGATGATGAATATTACTGAGTTAGAAAATATAGGACTAAAAAATATTGGAAATGTTTTTCATAATCTCAGCTATGATGAGCTAATAGCACATGAGCTAAAAAATGGCGAATGTGTACAAACTTCAAGTGGTGCTATGAGTGTTGATACAGGTATTTTTACAGGTCGTAGCCCAAAAGATAAATACTTTGTATATCAAGACCCATCAAACAAATATATAGCATGGGGAGATGTAAACTTTAGTATCGAACCTCAAAAATTTGAACAACTCCTAAGTCTATCTCAAGAGCAGCTATCAAACAAAGACCTATATATAACAGATGTTTATTGTGGTGCATCAAAAGCTTCAAAAAGAGCAGTTAGGTTTGTATCAGAAATTGCATGGCAATCACACTTTGTTAAAAATATGTTCATCCGTCCCAAGCCAGATGAGCTACCTACATTTAAACCAGAATTTACAATACTAAATGCTTGTAAAACTACAAACAAAAACTATAAAGAGATGGGGCTAAACTCTGAGGTTTTTGTGGTGTTTAATATTGAGCAAAATATAGCCATAATCGGTGGAACATGGTATGGTGGAGAGATGAAAAAGGGGATCTTCTCTATGATGAACTACTGGTTACCACTTGAGGGTAAACTACCTATGCACTGCTCTGCTAATGTTGGAGCAAAAGGTGATACCGCACTATTTTTTGGACTAAGCGGAACAGGTAAAACTACACTCTCAACAGACCCAAACAGAAAACTTATAGGTGATGATGAGCATGGTTGGGATGATGATGGAGTTTTTAACTTTGAGGGTGGGTGCTATGCTAAGGTTATAAACCTAGATGCAAATGCTGAGCCTGAGATATTTGGTGCTATAAAAAAAGGTGCTTTACTTGAAAATGTTGTCGTCAATGGCGATGGTGTCGTTGACTACACAGACGATACTAAAACCGAAAATACAAGAGTCTCTTACCCGATAGAGCATATCCAAAACCACGAACCATCACTTATGGCATCTCACCCTAAAAACATTATCTTTTTAAGTGCTGATGCTTTTGGAGTGCTTCCTCCTGTTTCTAAACTTACTCGCGATCAAGCGATGTACTACTTTTTAAGTGGCTATACTGCTAAAGTTGCTGGAACCGAAAGAGGTATAACAGAGCCTGTTGCTACTTTTAGTGCTTGTTTTGGAGAGGCATTTTTACCTCAACACCCAACTGTTTATGCAAAACTTTTAGGTCAAAAGATAGACAAATACGGAGTAAATGTTTATCTTGTAAATACAGGCTGGAATGGCGGTGTTTATGGTGTTGGTAAAAGACTAAGCCTAAAAGATACTAGAGCTTGTATAGGTGCTATACTAGATGGTAGCATAAATGACTCTGAGTTTGACAAACTAGCTACATTTGATCTTTTGATCCCAAAAACTCTAGGTGACATAGACCCAAATATACTAAATCCTCGCAACTCATGGAGCGATAAATCTGCTTATGATAGTGCAAAAGATAAGCTTGCACATATGTTTGTAGATAATTTCAAAAAATATCAGCAAGAAAATAGTGAGTTTGACTACTCAGCTGCTGGACCAAAGCTCTAGGCTTAAAGAGGGTCGTATATGTTACTACTAAGATATATACCGCCCCCTAAAGCTAAAAAACCTTGCCACTGCAATATCTTTTTTAAACACAAGATTAGACTTATACTTCTACTAAATCATTTTATCCCACGATGTCCATTTTACACAACATGGTTTGCATTTAGACGAACTGGTGTTCACCCTCCACTTTAAACCTTTTTTTTTACAAATACAATCACAATAAAATAATAGACAAGGATATCTTGATGTCAAAAAACTACATAGTAGGCTTCCCTAGAATCGGGGAGCAAAGGGAGTTAAAAAAGGTTTTGGAGGATTTTTGGGCAAAAAAATCACCATTTGAAAAAGTGCAAGAGGTAGCAAAAGAGCTAAGAGAAAAAGCTTGGCTCTACCAAAGAGATGCTGGGGTAGATTTTATAAGCTCAAACGACTTCTCACTCTATGACAATATGCTAGATACTATAGTTATGTTAGGGGCGATACCAAAAAGATTTGCTCACCTAGGTGGCTATGATGCCTATTTTGCTATGGCTAGAGGGGCTAATGGTACCCTTGCACTAACTATGAGAAAGTGGTTTAACACAAACTACCACTACTTAGTTCCAGAGCTTAGCAAAAGCGATAACTACAAGCTCAATGCAACTAAAATCATAAATGAGTACAACGAAGCAAAAAGTTTAGGTATAAAAACAAAGATAAATATCATAGGTCCGCTTACATTTTTAGCACTCAGTAAAAGAGCCGATGGTGGCGATGTTTTTGAGCTTTATAGTAAAGTTTTAGATATATATATTGAGCTATTTGAGCTAATAGCTAAGCTTGATGATGAAGTGGTTGTTCAAGTAGATGAGCCTATCTTTGTAAAAGATTTAGCTGCTAATGTTTTGAGTCTTATTAAGCCAACATATGACAAACTTTGTGGGGTTAGCTCAAACATAAAAATAGCACTACTAAGCTACTTTGAACACTCAAACGAAGCGACTAAGATTTTACTAAATACCCCTATTTGGGCTTTGGGGCTTGATTTTGTATATGGTGATCAAAATATAGACTCACTCAAACTTATAGCTAAAAGTGATAAAGTGCTTATATGTGGTGTTATTGATGGGAGAAATATCTGGATAAACGATATGCAAAAGAGCTTAGTTTTACTAGAGCAGATATCTAAAAGCATACCAAAAGATAGACTTGTAGTAGGCTCATCTTGCTCACTTTTACATGTTCCATATACACTAAAATACGAAGATGAACTAGAACCAAATATAAAAGAGCTTCTAAGTTTTGCACTAGAGAAATTAGATGAGCTAAGTTTGCTAAGTGGAGCATTTTTTAATGGGGCTGATATATCGCAAAATATAGCAAAAATCGCAAAACGGGGAGATTTTGACAACAAAAAAGTTCAAGATAGGCTTAAAAACACAACTAAACTCTCAAGAGAGGGCAAAGCAGAAGATAGACTAAAGCTCCAAAGAGAGCTTTTGGGCTACTCTGAACTTGTCACTACCACCATAGGCTCATTTCCCCAAACTAAAGAGCTAAGAGCTATAAGGGCTGATTTTAAAAACAACAGAGTCCACAAAGATGAGTATGAGAAGTTTATAAAATCCTACATAGATGAGTCTATAGCGATTCAAGAGGAGTGTGGCTTAGATATCTTAGTCCACGGTGAGCCTGAGAGAGGCGATATGGTTGAGTACTTTGGAGAGCTACTAAGTGGGTTTGCTTTTAGTAAAAATGGCTGGGTGCAAAGCTATGGCACTAGATGTGTAAAACCGCCACTTATATATGGTGATGTAAGTAGAGAAAAACCGATGACACTAGAGTGGATAACATATGCACAAAGTAAAACCAAAAAGATAGTAAAAGGGATGCTAAGTGGACCTGTTACTATACTAAACTGGTCATTTGTAAGAGATGATAAGTCTCGCGAAGAGATTTGTAAGCAGATAGCACTTTGCATAAATGATGAAGTAGATGATTTGCAAAATGTAGGTATCAAAATCATACAAGTCGATGAGGCTGCTTTTAAAGAGGGTTATCCACTAAGAGAGGCTAAAGCAAAAGAGTACGCTAGATGGGCGGTTGAGAGCTTTAAACTCTCTGTAAGTTCAGCAAAAGAGCAGACTCAAATCCATACACATATGTGTTATAGCGACTTTAGCGATATCATAGGTGCTATAGATGAGATGGATGCTGATGTTATATCGATAGAGACTGCTAGAGGTGGCAATGAACTTATCAAAATCTTTAAAAAAGTGGGTTATAAAAAAGAGATAGGCTTAGGGGTGTATGATATCCACTCACCAAGCATCCCAAGTGTAGATAATCTTTTAGCACAAATCAAACTACTTTTAGAGGTTTTACCAAAAAACCAACTCTGGATAAATCCTGATTGTGGGCTAAAGACTAGAAAATGGGAGGAGGTGACTCCAAGTCTTAAAAACTTAGTAGAGGCGACAAAGATAGCTAGAGAGAGGTTGTAAAACAAAGAAAGAGAGATTAGTTTCTCTTTTTCTTTTTAGTAGCCTTACTTAGATATAGCCATAAACTACCACCAAAAGTAAATAACATCAAAGGCGCTATCCAAGGGTTAGTTGTAACATACTCTGTAGCCTTTACAAGCAAACTTCCACCTATAAAACTCCCAACTCCAAAAACTAAAGCCCAAAGGGCTGCACCTATGGCATTGTAGAAGGCGAACTTTTTAAAGCTATATTTTGTAAGCCCTAGAGCTATAGGGATTATGGTTTTTACCCCATAGACAAACTTTTGAGCAACTATAATCCACGAACCATTTCTCTTTAAGAGTAGATGGGCTAAAGCTAGTTTTCGCCGATGTTTTTTAAGCCCATCCATCATCATAGCTTTTTGATACCTTGCTAGATAAAAAAGCATCATACCACCTAGTGCATTTGCTATAAATGCTATAGTTATAGAAGCGGTGATATCCATCTTACCCATATATGAGAGTACTCCAGCTACCACAATAGCTACAAATCCCCCACCTATAGAGTATAAAAAAAGCCCTATATAACCATATGTCTCTAAGTTACTAAATGTCTCTTCCATTTTTGTCCTGCCAAATTTATATATTGATTGCTATAACTTCTTATACTTAGCTATCTCATCTCTAAGTCTTGCCGCCTCTTCAAAATTTAGCTCTTTAGCTGCTTGTTTCATCTTAAGAGAAAGCTCTGCTATGATAGCTTTTTTTTGCGATGGTGGAATCTTATCTAGTTTTTTGTTTTTTTGGTACAACTCACCATAATCTTGAAGCTTTAAATTCTCATCCATCGCCCTTATAGTGGTCTTTGGAGTAATGCCATGAGTTTTGTTATGCTCCTCTTGTAAGGCTCTTCTTTTTTTAGTCGTCTCTATTGCTCTGCTCATAGAGCCTGTTATTTTGTTGGCATAGAGTATCACCCTACCATTTGAATTTCTAGCGGCTCTACCTATAGTTTGGATAAGTGCTGTTTCACTCCTTAAAAACCCCTCTTTATCGGCATCAAGGATCGCTACTAAGCTAACCTCTGGTAGGTCTAAGCCCTCACGAAGCAAGTTTATACCAACAAGCACATCAGCTTCACCCATCCTTAGGCTTCTTATGATTTGGTTTCGCTCTATGGTGTCGATATCTGAGTGCATATATCTCACTTTTATGCCCAAGTCTGCTAAGTATTTGGTTAGTGCTTCTGCCATTTTTTTGGTTAGAACCGTTATAAGTACCCGCTCATTTTTAGCTACTACTTTTTTTATCTCATCGTGGATATCTTCTACTTGATTATCTGATGATTTTATCTCTATAATCGGATCAAGTAGCCCTGTAGGACGGATAATCTGATGAGCCACTTCACTAGATAACTCTAGCTCATACTCAGCTGGAGTAGCAGAAACAAAAAGGTAGTGTGGGGCTTTGTTGATAAACTCATCTATCATAAGCGGACGGTTATCTAAGGCACTTGGGAGTCTAAATCCATACTCAACAAGTACCTCTTTTCTAGCCCTATCACCTGCAAACATCCCGCGAAATTGTGGAAGTGAAACATGCGACTCATCGACAATGATAAGATACTCTTTATGGTGGTGTTCAAAATAATCAAGCAGTGTATAAGGGGTCTCACCCGCTTTTTTGTTTGTAAGTAGCCGTGAGTAGTTCTCTACACCCTTGCACATACCTGTAGTTTGAAGCATCTCAAGGTCAAACTCAACTCTTTGTTTTAGCCTTTGATACTCAACTAACCTACCCTCTTTTTCAAAAAAAGCTAGTCTATCTGCTAACTCCTCTTCTATCCTTTTTATAGCCACCGCCATCTTTTGGCTCGATACACTAAACTGAGAAGTGGCAAATATATTTATCTTTTTAAAGCTCTCAAGTTTTTTGTTATCGATAACATCAAAGCTATATATAGCCTCTATCTCATCTCCAAAAAACTCAACCCTTAGAGCCTCTTGCTCAAAATAGGGCGGATAGATATCGATAGATTCTCCATTTACACGGATATTTCCACTATCAAAAAAGTTATCGTTTCGTGTGTAGCCCATCTCGACAAGTCTTAGGAGTAGTTTTTTTTGGGCTATAGTATCACCTATAGCAAGTGCTTGAAGCATAGTCTCATACTCGCTAGGATCACCTAAACCATAGTTTGCCGAAACAGAAGCTACAACTATAACATCATCATAACTTAGAAGATTTGCCGTTGAGCTTAGTCTTAACCTCTCAAGCTCATCGTTTATGGAGCTATCTTTTTCTATAAAAAGATCTTGTCTTGGTATGTAAGCCTCAGGTTGGTAGTAGTCATAGTATGAGACAAAGTACTCAACATGGTTTTTTGCAAAAAACTGCTTAAACTCACTATATAGCTGTGCTGCTAGAGTTTTGTTGTGTGTCATTATGAGAGTTGGTAGTTGAGTTGCTTCTATGATTTTAGCCATAGAGTAGGTTTTCCCACTACCTGTAACCCCTTCTAAACTTTGGTACTGGTTGCCTTTTTTTATAGACTCACTTAGTTTTTTGATAGCTTGGGGTTGATCTCCTGATGGGGAGTATGATGATGTTACTTCAAATCGCATGGGGTATTATACAAACCTACTCTTAAAACTACACTTTTGGCAAAGCTCTTCAACCGCAACACCTTTTTTAAACCCCTCTAGTATATCTTTTGCCCTTTTTGAGCTTAGCACCTCATCTAAGCTTTGGGTATGAAGATCACCTAGATTTATAACCCCATCTCCATCTAAACAACAAGGCACTACAACACCACTTGCAAGGATTGCTATTTGTGAACTTAACCCATAACAACTCCCGTGAGAGAAGTGGCTTAAGCTTAAACTTGGCCACTCAAAGTAGCTATCAAAATGTAGTCGCACCTTAGGGGCTAATCGAAATGATTTTACTTTAGTATCTATATCTAGTTTAAAGTGGCTCTTTAGTTTTGCAAAGATTTGTTTGTTAAACTCACTCTCACTCATCTGCTCATCTAAGTTCCAAAGCCTAAGGTTTATAAAAGGCTCATGGTGGTTTTTTAGCTTCTCATCTACATAGTTAAAAACACCATCCATATACTCATCTAGTGATATATTTAGTGAGTTTTTATTAAAAGCATTTAGCGAGATATTTAACTGTCTGAGTGGTTTTTTTAGTAGTTCATCTGCTTTGTGGTTGTTCATATAGTAGCCACTTGTAGTAAGTTCTACCAAAAAACCATAAAAATGTGCGATACTCAAATACTCCCTTAGGTTTGAAAGCACCAAAGGATCCCCCATAACATGCAATGCTATAAGTTTAGTTTTTCCTACAAGCTCCTCTAGCACACTTTTAAAAAAATCTAGACTCATAGTTTTGTTAGGTAGCGGTTTTGGTGGGCAAAAACTACAAGCTAATCCGCAGATATTACTCACCTCAACATAGACGATTTTAAACAAAGCTCACCTCATTTTTAGCCGATAAAAGAGTATAATTTTACCCTAAATAATCCCTCTTGCAAGAAAATAGGGTGAGATTTAAAACTTAGATATTAGTAAAAAAATAGTATGCTTATAAAATAATAAGAATAAAATCAACATAAAGGATTAAAGTTGAGCGGAATTGAAAAATTATCACAAAAAATATCGATGATAGTACAAAAACTAGAGACTCTTAAAGGGGAAAACGAGGCACTAAGACTAGAGCTTATAAAGTCTCAAGGTGAAAATGATGCTAAAAATAGCGAAATACAAAGGCTAATAGATCAAAATGCGATGAAAGATCTTGAGATAGAAGAGATTATCCAAAAAATAGAAAATATTATGGCATAACTATGAGCGAAAAACTAGCCCTTAGCATAAATGGAAAAGTTTACGATGTTAAAGCTGAAGGGGAATTTGCAAAGTTTTTATCTAATGAGCTTAAAAAAGATTTTAATATAAACGGAAACAACGATGCAAAAATACTTTTTCAATCATATGTAAGAAAAGTTTATGATAGATTTTTGTTAGAAAAAAAGATAGATGAACTTAGTGAAAAAGTAGATAGTTATTCAAAGGATGTAGAGTGAAATTTGTTATACTAGATACCGAAACAACGGGGATCGATGAGCAAGATAGAGTTATACAACTAGGGTTTATGGTGTTAGAGAGTGGGGCTAAAACAGAGGTTTACAATGAACTATTTAGCTCAACTGTAGAGATTAGCATACCTGCGATGGAGACTCATGGCATAACACCTCAGATGTTAAAAGGTAAGGCTAAGATAGAGGATTCTAAAAGTTTTAAAAGGCTTTTTGAGCTAAATAGCGATGAGAACTACCTTATCATACACAATGCAAAATTTGATCTTGATATGTTAAAAAAAGATGGTTTTAACTCACAAATGAGACTAATCGACACCCTAAGGGTATCTAGACACATATATCCTGATGAAAAAGCCCATAGGTTACAGTATTTTCGCTATAAGCTAGAACTCTACAAGCAGGAACAAGATGAGGCTAAAAAGCTAGGGGTTGAGGTAAAAGCCCACGATGCTATAGGTGATGTGCTTATCTTGAAGCTTTTGCTAACTCATCTAAAAAAAGATATTCAAGCAAAATTTCCCGATGAAAACCCGATAGAAAAGATGCTTAAGCTTACAAATGAGCCTATCATCACTGAAAAATTCTCATTTGGTAAACACAAAGATAAAACTATAGCTCAAGTTGCAAAAACCGATAAAGGCTACCTTGAGTGGATGCTTACACAAAACCTTGATGAGGATTTGAGATACTCTATATCTTTGGCTCTAAAATCCTCATAGTGTAATACTCTCTAGCAAGTCTATGGAGTCTGGTGTGATTATGATAGCATCTAGTGTATATGAGCTATCTTTTATGTTGTGTTTTTTTAGATAAACATCTATCGTTTTTATAAGTCTGCTTAGTTTAGTTTTAGTGATATTTTGCACCGCAACTTCAAAGTCATCACCACTTTTTACCTCTACAAAGTGTAACACCTCATCTTTATAAGCGATGATATCTATCTCGCCAAACCTTGAGTAGAAGTTTTGCTCTATGATACTAAAGCCACTATCTTGCAAAAACAAAACAGCTTGTTGCTCAGCCTTATTGCCCTTAGCTCTGCTCATAAAACTAGATGATTCTAAGCATTACAGGTTTAGTGTTTACAAACTCAAGTTTTTGTAGTGAAGCTATAAGTGCTTGTATATCTCTCTCGTAAGCCTCGTGAGTTGAGATGAGCAAGTTTGCACTTTTATCTGCCGATTGTCTTTGAACTATCGCCTCTATAGATATACTATTTAGCTCAAACTCTTTTGTTATCTTTGCTAGTACACCTATCTTATCCGATACATTTATGCGAAGGTAGTATTTAGAATTTATGGCATCTTTTGCTCTTAAAACTAAGTTGCTCTCCATGGGGCGGTTAAATCCTAACATAGGTTTTGAGCCTTTAGAGCTTCTTGCTATATCTATAAGGTTTGCTATAACCGCACTAGCAGTAGCATCGCCACCCGCTCCAGCACCATAGTAGAGTGTCTCGCCAACTTTATCGCCAACAACACTAATGCCATTCATAACACCATCTATCTTCGCTATCATCTCATCTTTTTTGATAAGCGCGGCATGGACTCTAAGCTCAACCTCATCGCCATCTTTTTTAGCGATACCAAGATGTTTTATAACAAATCCAAACTCTTTAGCAAAACCTATATCCTCTTGAGTGATATTTTCGATCCCCTCTATAAGGATATCATCGGGCTTTGCATCTATCCCATAAGCTATACTTGAGAGTATAAGGAGTTTATGGGCCGCATCAAAACCACCCACATCAAAAGTGGGATCAGCCTCTGCATAACCTAACTCTTGAGCCTCTTTTAACACCTCTGTATAACTCGCCCCCTCATAGCTCATCTTGCTAAGCATATAGTTACAAGTGCCATTTAAGATCCCCAATATCGATAGTATATGGTTTGCTGAGAGTCCATCACGAAGGGCATTTATGATAGGTATCCCACCCGCTACACTAGCCTCATACTCAAAATGGATATCTTTTGCTATCTTATCTAGCTCATGTCTATGATAAGCTAGAAGTGCTTTGTTAGCTGTTACAACTGCTTTGTTGTTTTTGAGTGCTTTTTTTACAACCTCAAAAGCCTCATCTACCCCGCCCATAAGCTCAACAACTATATCTATTTCGCTATCATCTAACACATCGTCTGGG
>JBAYYR010000026.1:0-11511 GCA_041672945.1 Sulfurimonas sp.
AATGCCGCACTACACTTCCACCAGCACTAAAGAGTGCTATCTCTATCGACTCCTCTTTAAAGACATCGTTTGTTAGCTCTTTTATCGCCACTTCATTGTTTTTAAACAAAACACTTTTGCCTAAACTTCTAGCACTAGCTAAAGGGACTAGTTTTTTTATAGGGAACTTTAGTTTTTCTAAAACTCTTAGTATCTCCTCACCAACAGCACCATTTGCACCTACAACTGCTACAACATACTCTCTCACATTATCTCCTTTTTCTATTTTTAAGCATAAGCTCTTGTTTTTGTATCTCATCTGTATCGCTTAGTATAACCGCTCTCTCAACGACTGAGCTAAGCTCTCTTATATTACCGGGCCATGGGTACTCTAGTAGCTCATCTTTTGCCTCTTTGCTAAATGACTTTATATTAAAACCATACTTTTTAGAGTTTTGCTCTAAAAGTTTAGTCGCTATCTCTAAGATCTCCTCTTTTCTTTGTCTAAGTGGCGGTATCTCTATGGGTATGGTGTTTAGCCTAAAGTACAAATCATCTCTAAAAAGTCCATCTTTTATCTTCTCATCTAAGTTTGCATTTGTCGCAGAGATAACCCTAACATCTATCTTGATATTTTTGTTTGAGCCTAACCTTTTTACCTCTCTCTCTTGCAAAGCTCTTAGTAGTTTTGCTTGAAGAGGGTATGGCATCTCTGCTATCTCATCTAAAAATAGTGTACCACCATTTGCCATCTCAAAAAGTCCAGCTTTAGCCTCAAGAGCATCTGTAAATGCCCCCTTTTCAAACCCAAAAAGCTCACTCTCTATAAGGTTTTCTGGTATTGCTGCCATATTTATAGCTACAAATTCACCCTTTTGTCTGTTTGAGTTTTTGTGTATAAAGTTTGCCATAACCTCTTTTCCAACACCACTCTCACCCAAAAGTAGTATGGAAGCATCACTCATAGCAGCTTTTGTCGCTATTCTTAGTGCTACATCTAGTGCTTTTGATCTAGCTAAAAAACCATCTTTACTAGGCTCATCTTGGGTGCTATGTTTCACCTTTTTTTTCGCCTCTATAACTCTGCTCTCTTTTTTTATCGCATCAACTAAAGTGTCGATATCAAAAGGTTTTAGCAAAAAATCTTTTACACCTAAGTGGATAGACTCTATGGCTCTTTGGAGAGTCGCATTTCCTGTCATAATTATAACTTCATACTTCCCATCAAGCTCTTTTACAAACTCTAACCCATCGATACCCGGCATATTTATATCGGTGATGATAAGCTCAAAACTATCATCAAGCATTTTTAGTGCATCTTTTGCATTTTTGAAGGTTATAATATCAAACTCACTATAGTCGCTCATAGCGATCTCTAGCGATTTTCTCATATTTATATCATCTTCAACTATAGCGATTTTCACTAAAATTCCTCACTTATTTATGGCGGTGATTTTAGCTAAATTTTCATTAAAATCGACTTTGAAGCAGGTTGTGCGAAGCTCAATCTCTGTAGTGTTTGAGTTTATTAGGTTTGTAGTTTTATCGTGCGATTTTACACTTAAACCAACTTTTTGAAGATAAGTAAAAAACTCATCGGGGTTATCTTTTATGGTGGTTTTTAGATCTTTTTGACTCTCTAAGGTGAGTGAAATATCGCTTAGCTCACCGCTACACTTACTCATAGCTTTGCTTATCCAAAGTGAGTCGTTGTAGAGATAGGAGTCTTTTATGATGTACCTAAGGGAGATTAGGTACTCATCTGCTTTTAGTAAAAAAGGTAGAGTGGTTATTATAAAAAGTCTGAGTAAGATAGCTCGACTTCCATCTCTACTTCGCATAGACCATCTTTAAATTGAGTCTCAACGATATTTGCATCTCTTATGATAGCCTCAACTTGAGTTCTAACTGTCGATTTTTGCATCATCATATTTTTGATATCATCTTGACCTTCAACTCTAACACCTCTTAGCTTTTCAGCTAGTGATCTATACCCATCGGCTATAGCAGCTCTTTTTGCAAGTGCATATGCTTGAGCAGGAGAGATGGTGTTAGTAGGTGCTACCCCTTGACCTACAACACTTATGTGAATCTTTGAGTTTTTTTTCAAAAGCGCATCTTGATTTGCGTAGCTTTGTTTTTGAAATGAGTGGGTTTTCACACACTCATTTGTAGTATTTTTTGGAGTACAATCTGCTTGAGCTTGGTTGGCTTGAAGCATTGTAAAACAGAGTGATGCTAAGATTAGAGCATATTTCATAGTTAGTCCTTAGTGCTATTTGATAGACAATTTAAGCAAATACTATTCCATATCGTCTATTAGGCTAGACTCCTCATCATCTTCTTCGTCTTCATTTTGTTTAGGGCATCTAGATACACTAACTACATCATCACCTTTTACTATATATACACCACTTGTATTTCGGCTAGATTTTGAGATACTTTGCATATCTACTCTTATCATTTTACCCTCTTTGGTTAGAGCCATCATATCCATCGATTCATCTACCATCAAGCAACCAACTACATTTTTACCAGTTTTGCTAGTCATTTTCATAGCTATAACACCGCTTCCACCACGGTTTGTTAGTCTATACTCACCAGCATCTGTTCGTTTGCCTATACCTTTTTCACTAACTATAAGTATCTCTTCATCATCACTCGCTATGATATTTGCATCGACAACTTCATCGCCATCATACTTAAACTTGATCCCTCTAACACCCATAGTGTTACGACCTTGTTCACGGGTTTTTTCTATCTCAAACTTGATACATTGTGCTAGTTTTGTAACTATAAATAGGTACTTAATGCTCTGATCAGCTATCCTTGCAGTTATTAGTTTATCATCTTCATTTAGTAAGATTGCTTTTACACCATTGCTTCTTATGTTTGAGAATTCACTTAGATTTGTCCTTTTAACGGTTCCATTTTTAGTGAAAAATACTAGAGATTTCTCATCGCTAAAGTCTGTTGTTGGTATGATTGATTGGATCTGCTCATCTGCTACTAGATTTAGTAGATTTACCACCGCCTTACCTTTAGCGGTACGACTAGCTTCTGGGATTTTATAGACTTTCAGCCAGTGGAGTTGTCCGCGATCTGTTACAAAAAGCAAGGTATCGTGAGTGTTGCAAGTGAAAAATCTCTCTATAAAGTCATCTTCATAAGTTGTTAGAGCGATTTTACCCTTTCCACCCCTTTTTTGCTTCTCATACTGAGTTAGTGGAACCCTTTTTATATAGCCGCGGTGGGTTATCGTTACAACCATCGGCTCATTTGGGATAAGATCTTCTATGTCGATATCATCATAATCATCTTCTATATCAGTTCTTCTCTCGCTTGTATAAGTAGATATAGCATCATCAAACTCTTCATCTATAATCTTATGAAGAACATCTTCACTTTTTAGTATAGACTCAAGGTATGCTATAAGCTCTAGTAGTTCAGCTAGCTCTTTTTCTATCTTCTCTCGCTCAAGTCCTGTTAAGCGACCTAATCTCATCTCAACAATGCTTTGTGCTTGTATAGGTGAGAAATCAAACTTGCTAACTAAGTTTTCTCTAGCATCTTCTATACTTGAACTAGCTTTTATGGTAGCTATAATCTCATCTATAATATCTAGTGCTTTTTTAAGCCCTTCTAGTATATGGGCTCTTGCTTTTGCTTTTTCAAGATCAAATATTGTACGGCGGATTATGATAGTTTTTCTGTGGTTTATAAAGTGTTTTAGTATATCTATGATACCAAATATACGAGGCTCTTGGTTTAAAATAGATAACATAATGATACCAAAAGTGACTTGCATACTAGTCTGTTTAAAAAGGTTATTTAAGACTATATCGCTCATCGCATCACGCTTTAGCTCTACAACGACTCTTATCCCCTCGCGGTCTGATTCGTCCCTTATCTCGCTTATACCATCTATAAGTTTATCTTTTACAAGGTCTGCTATGTTCTCTATAAGTCTTGCTTTATTTACTTGATATGGAAGCTCATCTATAACGATAATTTCTCTGTTTTGTTTTCTCTCCATATGGGTTTTTGCTCTGATTTTTATACGACCACGACCGCTTTCGTAGGCATCTATAATCCCTTTTTTACCAAATATCGTCCCGCCTGTTGGAAAATCTGGAGCTTTTATATGCTCCATAAGCTCACTAAGCTCTATATCTGGGTTTGCTAAAAGTGCTTTTAGCCCCATAAGAACTTCTTTTGGGTTGTGTGGAGGGATATTTGTAGCCATACCTACAGCGATACCACTTGAGCCGTTTATAAGAAGATTTGGCACCCTTGTTGGAAGCACTTCTGGCTCTTTTGTTGTACCATCGTAGTTGTCTATCATATTTACGGTATTTTTCTCAAGATCTTTTAGGAGTTCACCTGCATACTTGCTCATTCTAGCTTCGGTATAACGCATAGCAGCTGCGTTATCTCCATCGATAGAACCAAAGTTTCCTTGTCCATCGACTAGCTCCATTCTCATGGAAAAACCTTGTGCCATCCTAACAAGTGCATCATAAACTGCGGTATCGCCGTGTGGATGGTACTGACCTATAACATCACCAACTATACGAGCCGATTTTTTGAACTTAGCACCAGCCGATAAGTTTAGTTTGTCCATAGCATAGAGGATTCGTCTATGTACTGGTTTTAGCCCATCTCTTACATCGGGTAAGGCACGACCCACTATAACACTCATCGAATAATCAAGATAGCTATCTTGAAGTGACTCTTCGATATTTATAGTTTGGATGTTGTCGTTATTTAGAAGATTGTTCATATGAAAAATACCTGTCGATTAAAATAGTCTTTTATAATACCAAAAACTCACTTAAAAAACCCAAAAAGTGCTACACTTTAGACTGTATAGTCACCTTTTTGGGCTCAAATATATCTAAAGCTTTTTTTACAAAAGGCTCTTTTAGTATATCGTTTGAGTCTATCTCATTTGTTTGGCTCATCATATCGCTTACACAACTAGATGGGTATGACTCCTCAGTACTATCTAGCTCCTCTTTAGGCTCCTCTTGCGGTTCATCTTTAGTAGTTTTTGGCTCATCTGTGGTTTTAGTACAAGGTGTGTGTGATATTTTTGTGCCAACTCCATATATCTCTTGAACAAATTGTCTTATAACCCCAAAGCCGTGTGTTAGTGTTTTTTTGCACTCCTCATCGGCACAACTCTGCCAAGTTAGCACACCATCACTAAAAGATACAAACTCTACACTCTTGTTAAAACACTCACCTAAGGCTATATTTCTATCGCTTATCCTCTCTTTTAGCTTTGTAAAGTCATCTTTTTGCTCTTTTAGTTGCAAAGCTTCAGGGGCTAAGCTTTGAGGTTTCTCTACACTTATGGCATCTTTTTGGAGTGAGCTATCTTCTAGAGTTTTTATAAGCTCATCTATATCTTTTAATTTAAGTGCTTCTAACATCTTATAAAATGTAAGTAGTAGCACAAATGAGCCATCAGCATTTAGCGCTAAAAGCCCTTTTGCATCGCTAAGTACCCTAAAAAATCTATCTATAAGTATGGTGGAGTATTTGTTATCCCCGCCATATAGTTTTTGTTTTAGGTACTCAACTAGCTCATCTATAACCATATCGGTTTCATACTCATCTAGCTCTTTTGTTTTTTGAATGATAGTATTTTTATCTTTAGCTAGTATCGCATCAAATAGCTCATCTAAAAACTTAGGATCAACAACACCTAACATATCGGTAACTGTGGCTACATCTACAAAGTTTTTAGAGTAGATAATCGCTTGATCAAGAAGTGTTAGAGTATCTCTTAAGCTACCATTTCCACTTCTAGCTAGTATACTAAGTGCTTCATCTTCATACTCAATGTTCTCTTGAGCTAGTATATATCTTAGGTGTTCTACTATCTTGTTTTGGGCTATATTTTTAAATCTAAAGTGTTGAGTTCTACTTAGTATGGTAGCGGGTAGTTTTAGCGGGTCTGTTGTGGCTAGTATAAATTTTATATATGGTGGCGGCTCTTCTAGTGTTTTAAGTAGTGCATTTGATGCTTGAATCGTTAGCATATGAACCTCATCTATGATGAAGATCTTAAATCTTGAAGATGCAGGTTTGTATTTTGTTTGCTCTATAAGATCTTTTATATCATCTATACCGCGGTTTGAAGCGCCATCCATCTCTATGATATCTATATGGCGGTTCTCATTTGCCATCTTACAGCTTGAACACTCTTCGCAAGGTTTATGGCTTATACCTTTTTCACAAACTAATGCTTTAGCAAATATCCTAGCAGTTGAAGTTTTTCCACTCCCTCTTAGACCCGAAAAAAGATAAGCATGGGAGAGTCTGTTGCTATCTAGTGCTAAGCTTAGAGTCTGTGCTACACTCTCTTGCCCTATAAGCTCATCGAAGTTTTTTGGTCTATATTTTCTAGCTAGTACTTGTGAGTTGTCCAAAAGGTATCCTTAAATCTTAGTGTTTTGGTTTAAATCTAAAGTTTTTATCTACAAATAGTGGGCGGAGTTTATCTTTAAGCTCCCCTTGAAACTCCATAAAGCCATCTTTAAAAGCTCCACCGCAACCTAGTTTTTTCTTTATAAAACTAAGTAGGGTTTTTGAGCTATCATCATCTAAAAAAAACTCACCAACTAGTGTTATGGTTTTGCCGTTTCGTTTCTCTTTTGAAAAATAGAGTGAGTGTTTTGATGGTTCAAGGTTTTCCTGTATAGTAGTTTTTCGCTCTACTTCTTTACTCCAACCATCTTTTATATCGGCACCTATAAATAGATCTAGTTTTTTACCTCTGCTCATAGTTTTACCTTTTGATGGAGTAGGCTTATGTCATCACTTATGGTCTCTTTTGTTAAGGCTAAAGCTATGTTGTTGTGTTTTGTTTTATCATAAAGAGCTACAAAAATCTCATCATTATCTTTTAAAAAAGTATGCTCACCAAACTCTGTGTATCTTGTAGCCCCTATACTTATGATAGCTTTTTTAGGGTAGTTGCACTCTTTTATGTAGCTTTTTATATCTTCAAGTGGTCCAAAATCTTTTTGAGTATTTAGTTGGTTTTTTATCCACTCTAAGAGTTTTTCATAAAAGTAGCTATAGCCCAAAAGCTCTACATCTTCGCCGTACTGATAGAGCTTATCTTCTCTTTTTAAAAATGAGCTAATAGCATAGTTATCTAAGATAGAACCAGATGAGAAGCTATTTAGTTTTAAAAGAGTTTGACTTAAACCCTTAGAGTTCTCTCCCCAGTTTTTCTTTTGGCTTATCTTAGTGGCACCTGCTACTCTAAGTGAACAGTCGTTATATGCCCCAAAATGGGTAGGTTTTATACTCTTTACTAAGTCATCTTTATACTCAAGTTCACATATAAGAGCAACTTCAGGTTCTATTTGGGTATTTGTTTTGTCATCTTTTAGTTTTATAGTACTACTTGAGAGTGGGTAGATGCTTAGTTTTGAGTTGTGGTGTGGTAAGTAAAAAGGGAACACCCCTTTTGGTGCCGCCTCTTCAGCGGTTATGATCTCTTTAAAATCCTCTAGTTCCCCAGCTTGAGCGAGATGCAAGGCAAAGTTCCCTGCTATGCCTAGCCCTAAAAAATCTCTATAGTTTTCCATCAGCCTTAGCTTGAGCAAACTCCTCATAGCTACCTTTAAAGTCTATATAACTTCCATCTTCACGAAGCTCTATAACACGAGTTGCAAAAGCATCTAGTAACTCCCTATCGTGAGAGACACAAATAACATTTCCCTTAAACTCATAAAGTGCTTCACCAAGAGCGATAATAGCCTCAAGATCAAGGTGGTTTGTAGGCTCATCTAAAACCAAAAAGTTACCACCCTCTAACATCATCTTGCTAAGCATCATACGGTGTTTTTCACCACCCGATATACTAACTACAGATTTCTCTTGTTGTTCACCACTAAATAGCATTCGCCCTAAACAGTTTCTTATCTCACCTATATCTCTTTTAGGATCAAACCCTCTTAACCAGTCATAAAGAGTTATCTCACCTTTTATGATATCGGTTGTGTTTTGTGGAAAGTAGCTAGGCTCTATGGTAGCTCCCCAGTGGACTTGACCACTAGAGGGTTTTAGCTCCTCCATGATGATTTTAAGTAGAGTTGTTTTACCAACACCGTTTGAGCCAATAAGAGCTACCTTTTCATCTGGGTCTATTTTGATATTGATATTTTTTAAAACCTCATTCTCACCATATGAGTGGTTTACTCCCACTACATTTAGTGCCTCATCTCCCATAACTCTTTTTGCTTTAAAAACTATACTAGGGTCGCGTCTTGAAGATGGTTTTATATCTGCTATCTCTAGTTTATCTAGCTGTTTTTGTCTTGAAGTTGCTTGTTTTGCTTTTGAAGCATTTGCACTAAATCTTCTAACAAAGGCTTCAAGTTGCTCTTTTTCTTTTAGTTTTTTAGCATTATCTAACTCTTGTTGTTTTGCTATAATATTTGCTGCTATATACCACTCATCGTAGTTACCTGTAAACTCTCTAATCTTTTGAAAATCGACATCTAGTATGTGAGTTACAACTGAGTTTAAAAAGTGTCTATCGTGAGAGATAACCACCATAGTCCCCTCGTGTCTTTGAAGCTCATCTTCAAGCCAACTTATAGTCTCTATATCTAGGTTGTTTGTAGGCTCATCTAAAAAAAGTACATCAGGACGTGGGAAGAGAACTTGAGCTAGAAGAACTTTAAATTTATCGGCATTATCTAGTGTGCTCATAAGTTCATAGTGTTGTGAAGCGGGGATTCCGACATTTTCAAGAACCTTAGCTATGTTTACATCATACTCATAGGTTGGATCCTCTTCAACACAGATAGTCTCAAGCTCTGCTAAGCGGTTGTTTACTTTATCGTCTTCAAAATCACCTGTAGCATATAGCTCCTCTTTCTCCTTTATAGCATCATAGAGTCTTTTGTTACCGTATAAAACTGCATCTAAGATAGTAAAGTTTTCAAAGGCGTATTGATTTTGCCCTAAAACTCCAACTTTTAACCCATTTTCTACATGGATTTCACCCTCAAACTCATCTATCTCACCACTTAGTATCTTTAAAAAAGTTGTTTTTCCTGCACCATTTGCACCGATAAGTCCGTATCTTTTGTGGCGGTCTAGCTTTAAGTTTATGTTAGAAAATAGAACTCTATTTCCAAATCTCATAGTTAAATTTTGTACTGTTACCATATATCTTTTCCAAATAATTTTTTAAGATATAATTATAGCAGATAGTGCTTTATTAGGAGTTAAAATGCAAATAAGAGAACTCTCACTAAAAGAGCTTTATGAGGCTTATGCTCTTGTAAAGAGGCTTAGAGAGATGAGCTATGATGAGTTTGAAGATCTTGTTTATGAGATGAGAGATAGCTATAAAATGATAGGTATTTTTGAGCAAGATGAGCTAGTAGCCCTTAGCGGTGTTATGGTGCTAGTGAACCTAAAATACAAAAGACATCTAAGAGTTTTTGAGTTTATAGCAGAGGGGTCTTATAAAAAAGAGTTAGAGCTTTATATGGAAGATTTTGCAAAAATGGCGGGTTGTGTGGGTGTAGTTTATGATGGCTAGATCGCTTTATATATCGCCAAAAGCTAAAAATGTTGGTTCGCTTTTTGTAAGCTTAGGGTTTATGCAAAGGTTTAGTAAAACCTATAAAAAAGTAGCTTTTTTTAAGCCGATAGTTTTAAAAGAGGATGATTATAGTATTGCTTTTATGAAGCAAAGATATGCTCTTATGCAAGATAGATTTTTTGGTTTTACCCTAAATGAAGCCATAGACTTGATAGAGCAGGGCAGGGAAGATGAGCTATTTTTAAGTCTTATAGATATACACCATAAACTTTTAGAGAAGTTTGATTTTGTCCTTTATGAGGGGGTTGCTAGAGATTTTGTAGCCCTATATGTAGATACTAAACTAGATTTAAAAATCTCACAACATCTAAGCAGTGCCATCATAAATGTTGTAGATAACACTACTAAGCTAAGCGATGATGAGTATCTAGCTACCATCGTAAGTAAAACAGACCCGCTAGATAAACGAAAAAATTCACTAGCAAAACTAGATGAGCTAGATAGACTAAGTGGCGAAGATATCTTTGAAGAGATGAGCCTAGATATACTAAAGTACAAAACTTGCGATATAAAAGAGTTTAGAGTTTTAGAAGATAGTATAGATGAGGTTTGTGATGGGGATCTTGTAGTGCTATCTGCTAAGAGAAAGGCTCTCTTAGATAAGCTTTTAAAAAGTGATAAAAAACCTGCTTTTTTACTTATAACTTCATCTAAAGATACTAAGATAGGTGAGGTTGATTTTGCAGTTGCCTCAACCGCTCTTAGTACCATAGAGGCGATAAAAGAGCTTCTAAAAATCAAACCAAGACTAAGGGTAAATGATACAAAAAAGATAGACCTAGCACTAGAGCTTTTTAACTCAAGTATAGATATAGATAGCTTTGAGTGTAACATAACTACACCACTAGCTTTTGAGTACAAACTAAGAGAGTTGGCTAAAAAACATAGAAAAAAGATACTCTTAGTCGATAGTAAAGATGAGCGGGTTATAAAAGCAGCTAAAGAGCTTGAGGGGGTGGTTGAGTGTCTGTTTTTAGATGATATAAAAAAAGATGAACCGCTTTTAAACAAGTTAAGCCAAGAACTCTATAGGCTTAGAAAACACAAAGGTTTAAGTCTAGAGGCTTCAAAAGAGCTGCTAAAAGACCCAAACTATTTTGCTACTATGATGGTTTATATGGGGTTTGTTGATGGTATGGTAAGTGGGGCAAAGCACTCAAGTGCCGATGTTATAAGACCTGCGTTAAAGATTATAGGGGTAAAAAAAGATACTCTGCTTGTTTCAAGTATGTTTTTTATGTGTTTGGAAAAAGAGGTTGTTGTTTTTGCCGATTGTGCATTAAACCAAAATCCAAACGCCAAAGAGTTAGCCCAAATAGCGATATCAGCAGCAAAAAGTGCTAGTTATTTTGGTATAGAACCTAGAGTTGCAATGCTATCATACTCAACCAAAGATAGTGGAAGTGGGGTAGATGTGGAGCTAGTTAAAGATGCGCTAAAAGTTATAAAACAAAGGGAGCCAAACCTGCTAGTAGATGGACCTATGCAGTATGATGTTGCGGTCGATAAGAGTATCGCAAAAGCAAAAAATATTACATCTTTAGTGGGTGGAGATGCTAGTGTTTTTATATTTGCAGATCTAAATAGTGGCAACACAACATACAAAGCAGTTCAAAGATCAGCCAAGGCTATAGCGATAGGGCCGATACTTTTGGGTTTGGATAAACCCATAAATGATCTTAGTCGCGGTGCTAGTGTAAAAGATATAGTAAATACTATACTAGTTAGTGCTATACAAGGGGGTGAGGTGTGAAAATAGGGGCTATAAATACAGGTAGTTCGTCGTTAAAATTTAAGCTTTTTGAAGATGGTGCTGTTTTAAAGACTAAAACAGTTCAAAATATATCTATGTCAAACTCAGCCATCTCAGATGTTTATAGTAAAACAGA
>JBAYYR010000027.1:0-11334 GCA_041672945.1 Sulfurimonas sp.
ATAAACATCAAAGAGCTATCGGCTAAGTCCATTGGAATATCGCTATATTTTTCCATCATAGTTATGATTTGAGCTAGTTCATCTTGACTTATATTGTAAATCTCAACACCACCTATGCTGCACCATCTCAAAAAATCTATCTGAACTTTTAAGTTAAAATCAAGCATATGAGAGACTTCAGTAATCACAGCCCACGAAGTGATAAGACTGCCTTTAAAAGATTTTAAAAACTCTAAAACTTTGAGATGGTATCTATCGCTTTTGTCAAAAAGAGCTATAAGAGGACCGCTATCTACTAGTACTTTTTGCATGTAGTTTCTCTTTTAGTTTTTGTTTATAGGTAGTAGATAAGTTGCTATTGCCACTTGAGTATTTTCCAAAAAGTTCACAACCTAGCTCGTAGGGTGTCTGTTTGGTTTGTTGTTTTTTTAACATATTAAAGTAGTAGATAAGAGCATCTTTTATAACCCTGCTTTTTGGTAAGCTGTTTTTTTTGGCAACTAAAAGTAGCTCTTTTTCTAGTTTTTCATCAAGTCTAACCGATACCATAAAATACTCCTTTTGTCTTACATATTGTATCACATATATATAAAATGGTTTTAAAAATACTTTATTATGTTAAAATTTGCACAAATATAGATAGGAGTAGATTTGCTGATCTTAAATAGTGGCGGAACATTTAACAAACGATACAACTACTTAAATGGCGAACTAGAAGTTCCATACGACAACAAAGCCCCAAAAGATATACTAAAAAGTACAGGCGAGATTTATGAAGTTGCTGGTGTGCTTTATAAAGATAGTCTTGAGATGGATACACAAGATAGAAAAATCTTAGCTAGAGTTATAGCCGAATCGGTTGAAAAAAAGATAGTTATCATACACGGAACCGATACTATGAGGCTTAGTGCTGAGTTTTTGAGTGAGATATTTGATGATAGAGTTATAGTTTTTGTTGGAGCTATGAGACCTTTTGAGGTAGATAATATCGAGGCTTCGCTAAACCTTGGTATGGCGATAGGTTTTGCTAGGGCTAAAGAGCAAAATGGTGTCTATATATGTATGAGTGGGCATGTTGAGCCTTGGGATAAGATAGAGAAAAATACAAAATTTGGGAAGTTTGAAGTTATTGAATAAAAGAAGCTGTACACATTGCCATCTTGAGTTTGATGAGAGTGTTTTAACTAAAGAGATAGTTGATGGCAAGGAGTGTTATTTTTGTTGCAATGGGTGTCAAGGGGTCTATCACCTTCTTTATGAGCAAAATCTTGAGAGTTTTTACGATAAAAGTGGAGGTGTAAAACTAACCCCACTAAACAAAACACTAAGTGATTCTAGTAGCTTTGATAGTGAGGCTTTTTATGAGCAGTTTGTAAGGCTAAATAGTGATGGACTTAGTGAAGTTTCACTCGCTATAGAGGGGATTCACTGCTCTGCTTGTGTTTGGCTAAATGAAAAAGTGCTAAACCGCCTTGATGGGGTTATAGAGGCAAATATCAACTTCACATCAAACAAAGCAAATGTTATGTGGGACGATACCAAAGTAAAACTCTCAACCATCATAGATACCATAAGGGCGATAGGTTATGATGCTTTTGCTTATGATTCTGAGGCGAGTGAGAAGATAGTTAGTCGCCTTAGAAAATCCTACTACTTAAAGATGGCGGTAGCTATCTTTGCATCTATGAATGTTATGTGGATAGCAGTTGCACAATATGCAGGTTATTTTAGCGGGATGGATCAAGATATAAAAACCATCTTAAACATAGCAGAGGGGATACTAGCAACCCCTGTACTTTTTTATAGCGGTTGGGTCTTTTTTAGAGGAGCCTATTTTGGGCTTAAAAACCGCACTATAAATATGGACTTACTTGTAAGTACAGGTGCAACTCTAACCTACTTATACTCCATCTACATAACCATCATAGAGCGGGGTGAAGCCTACTTTGACTCTGTAACTATGATAATTACTTTTATACTTATAGGTAAATTTTTAGAGATACTTAGCAAAAAATCTGCTTCAGATACACTCGATCTTATCACAAAAGATATACCATCAAGCATAAACATACTAAGAGATGGTATGGTGGTATCGCTAAAGCTTAAAGATGTTGTGGTTGGCGATACTATCATAGTATCTAGCGGTCAAAAAGTTCTTTTTGATAGCATTATAACCAAAGGGAGCGGGAGTTTTGATGAGTCTAGCATAAGTGGTGAGAGTAGGGCGGTACACAAAAACATCGGCGATAACATAATAAGCGGAACCATAAGCATAGATGCCGATGTAGAGGCAAGAGTCTTAAAAGATTTTAAACACTCCACTTTTTCAAATATAGTCTCACTTTTAGAGGGGGCTTTGAGCAAAAAGCCACATATTGAGCTTTTGGCAAATAGGCTATCGGAGTATTTTTCAGCAGTTATACTAACTATAGCACTAGCGACATTTTTGTTTTGGTACTTTATGAGTGGTGGGTTTGAGCACTCATTTATGGTGGCGGTTTCAGTTATCATCATAGCTTGTCCGTGTGCCTTAGCACTTGCAACACCTGTTGCTACACTTGTGGGCTTAGGCAATAGTGTAAAAAGAGGGATACTCTTTAAAGAGGCATCACATCTAGAATCGATCGCAAAGATAGACACACTAGTGCTAGATAAAACAGGAACTCTAACAAAAGGGAATGCTGAGGTTGTAAAAACTACTCATCTAAAAGAGTTTGATGAGAGCTTTTTATATTCACTCCTTAGTCCATCATCTCACCCTATATCAAAAGCTATAGTAAAACACTTAGGTGAGCAAAAAGTATTTGGTTTTGATAGCTACACACAACTAAGTGCAAGGGGTATAAAAGCGACTTTAGGTGCTAAAACATATTTAGGTGGAAATGAGGCACTTTTAAAAGAAAACGGGATAGATTTTAGCTATAAAAGTGACAAGAGCCTATTTTACTATGCAGTTGATGGTGAAGTTGTTGGGGTGTTTGAGCTTGAAGATAGCTTAAAAGATGGGGCTTTAGAGTTTATAAAAAGTATGAAAAAAATGGGACTTAAACTCTACCTTTTAAGTGGTGATCATAAAGAAGCAACCACTAAAATAGCGGGAGTTTTAGGGATAGAGAGCTTCCTTTATGAGCAAAAACCAGAAGATAAGGCTAACTTTATAACTTCACTTCAAGATGATGGTAAAAAAGTCGCTATGGCAGGAGATGGTATAAACGACATACTAGCCCTTGCAAATGCAAATATCTCAGTATCGATGGGTGGCGGAAGCGATATCGCCATAGAGGTTGGCGATATAGTGCTACTAGATGACTCTTTAGAGTCTTTAAAAGAGGCTTTTAGTATAGGCAAAAATACCTATTCACTCATAAAACAAAATATAGCGATCTCACTAACTTACAACTCCATAACAGTACCTTTGGCGATGATGGGGTATGTTATACCACTTGTTGCGGCTATATCTATGTCTTTTAGCTCACTTTTGGTAGTTTTAAATTCACTTAGAGCAAGGAGATGATGTGGATAGTTGGGTAGTAGCTATGATGCTTGGGGCTTCGATATTTTTAGGAGCTATCGCACTTGTTGCTTTTATGTGGGCGCTTAAGAGTGGACAGTTTGATGATGAGCAGAAGTTTTTAAATGCGACAAAGTTTGATGGTGTAGATGAGCTAAATGAGGCTGCGGCAAATGAGAAAAAAAGGGCTAAAGTGTTTGACCCTAAGGATATGTAGTTATTTAAATACTTTTTGGGAAAATCATTTCTAATGTTATACGGAATATAATGCCACTAAAAGTCAAAACAGATATCTTATAAATTTAACTTCACCTAAATCCCTTACTTTGTGCAGTATTATAATTTATGAATTATTAAGATTTAAAAAATAGAGAGTTAAAAAAAGATTTAACAGCCTAAATTGTCCAGTATTATTTAAAATCAAGTATCATTACATACTAGTTTTATAAGGGGTCTTATATGAAAATACTAACCATACTTCTACTTTTTTTTATGAGTTTGGCTGCTTTTGATTGGCCAAGTGAATACGACGAAGCGATAGTTGAAGCCAAAGCACAAAACAAAGATATCTACCTTTTTATAGGTTCTGAGTCGTGTCCATACTGTACAAAGATGAAAGAGAATGTCTTTAGCGATAAAGAGCTTATGGAAAAACTTAAGCAAAAGTATGTCTATCTCTACTTATCAAGAGATGGTTTTGATGACATACCAGAGGAATTTGAGACAAAACCAGTCCCTAGACACTACTTTTTAGACAAAACAGGTAAAGTTATATATACTACCATCGGTGGACGAAGTGTTGAGGGATTTTACGAGATGTTAGAAGAAGTTGAGGATAATAGATAATGAGATTTATACAAACAAACAAAGCACCAGCAGCGATAGGGCCATACTCTCAAGCAGTTGTGGCAAATGGAGTCTTATACTCTTCAGGTCAGATAGCACTAAAGCCAGATGGCACTATGTGTGAAGATGATATAAAAGTGCAAACTACACAGGTTTTTCATAACCTTATAGCGGTTTTAGATGAGGCGGGAAGCAGTTTAGATAAGGTGCTTAAGGCTAGTATATTTTTAGCTTCTATGGATGATTTTGCAGTGGTAAATGAGATATATGGCTCATTTTTTGGCTCACATAAACCAGCTAGATCAACAGTAGCGGTTAAGACTCTACCAAAAAATGCTCTAGTTGAGATAGATGCTATAGCTTTGGTATGATAAAGCTTTTTTTTCTACTTTTTTTACCACTATGGTTATATGGAGCAAACCTAAAAGAGCTACTAGGTGCACTAGGGCAAAATGACCTTTTAGAGGCAAAAGCTTATAGTGTTGAGTCAAAACAGAGTGAGCTTAAGTCTAAAAAAAGCTCATTTTTCCCCACAATAGACCTTGGTGCATCGTATGACAACACAAACAAAGTCTCACCTTTTCAGTTTAAAGATAGATACTCAGCCTATGCAAGGCTTGAGCTAGATATATATGATGGTGGGCTAAAGTATGCTCAGATGAGCGGTGCTAAAAATGAGCTTAGTGCTACAAAACACTCAAAAGAGGCATTTGCCAAATCGCTTGAGCTTGATGTTGTAAAAAACTACTATGAGTGCCTTAGTTTAACTTCAGACATAGAGGCGGCACTAGATAGTAAAAAAGCTATAAAAGAGGAGCTTTTAAGGGTTGAGAAGTTTGTTGAAGCGGGGCTTTTAGCTAAAGATGAGGCAGATAGACTCAGATCAAGTTATAATAGTGTTGAGTATGAGCTAGAGGGGTTAAATGTAGCTTTAGTTAGCTCTAAGAAAAACTTAGAGTTAAAACTAGATATCACCATAGACTCACTTGAGGGTTCATCTTTTAAAAAAGAGTTTTTAGGTGAGATAGATGAGCTAAGTGACATAAAAGCACTAAATTTTACAAAAGCATCTTTGTTAGATAACTCAAGAGTTTTAAGAAGTTTGTACTATCCAACCATAAAACTAAGAGATACATATAGCTACTTTTGGTATGAAAATGCAGATACTTCATCTATGCCACAAGGTTTAAGCAGCTTAAACGATAGCTTTAAGATAAAAGAGCAAAATGTGCTTATGCTAAGTGCAAATATAAGAGTTTTTGATTTTAGTTCAGCCAAAGAGCAAAGCGATGCACTAAGACTAAACTCGATATCTTTAGCCAAAGAGATAGAGTATAAAACAAAAGAGCAAAAGATGATGCAAGATATCGCACTCCTTGAGATCCAAGCTAGTGATAAAAAGCTAAAAAGTGCAAAGAGTGCTTTGGTTTATGCCAAGTCAGCTTATGAGTCGATATCTAAAAAATACCAAGCTTCACTTGTCGATTATGTAACATTTTTAGATGCTCTAAAGTCTAAAACAAAAGCGACTTCTACATATAAAAGAGCTTTAAATGAGCTAGAAGTTGCTTATGCTTCGTACTACTATTTTAGTGGAAAAAACCTTGAGGAGTTTTTAAGTGAATAGAGTTTTATTATTGCTTTTATTGCCATTTGTTTTTTTAAGGGCCGAGCAGGTTTATGCAAACTTTGTGGTCGAAGCTATGCAGAGTGCATCACTCGCTTTTGATGCTAGTGGAACTATACAAACTATCACGGTTGATGTTAGTAGCGAGGTTAAGAAAAACCAAGTTGTAGCAGAGCTGTTTAATGCAGATATAAAAGCATCGTTAGATGTAGCAAAAGCAGAAGAGGCGAGTGCAAAGATAGCTTATGAGTATGCACAAAAAGATTTTGATAGATATGCTCAAGTAAAAGATGTTATAGATAGAGCAAAGTTTGATGCGATGGAACTTGCACTAAAAAGGGCTAAGGTTATGCTAGATCAAGCAAGTGCAAATGTAGCCTATAGAGAAGTTTTACTCCAAAAAACAGCTATAAAAGCACCATTTGATGGTGTGATATCAGAAAAAAATATTGAATTAGGCGATGTGGTCTCTACAGCTTCAAACAAAAACCAACTAAAACTCCAAAGCAAACACGACAGAAAGCTTATTTTAGAGTTTGATCAGAAGTACTTTAATGTAGTTAGTGTCGGAGATGTGTTTAGATACAAAATCGCTACAGATGAGCATGAGGGTAGGGTTGTAAAAATCTACCCATCGACAAACCCACAAAACAGAAAACTAAAAGCAGAAGTTTATGCTAAAGATATCTTAGTTGGCTACTTTGGCGATGGCTATATAGAGGGCAAATAGTGTATAGATTAGCCATAGATCGCCCTATCACTACCTTGATGTATATCGTTACACTTATGATATTTGGTTTTATCAGTTTTCGTACAATGCCAGCTGATCTTTTTCCAAATGTCGATTTTCCTATAGTAACAGTCAAAACAGCTTACCCAGGGGCAGAGCCTACTACCGTAGAGTCTGAAGTGACCGACAAGATAGAAGAGGCGGTTTCGCAGATAGAGGGCATCGAGACGATAATCTCAAATAGTGCCGATGGTGTTAGTATGGTGACTATCAAGTTTTTACTTGAGAGAAAGATAGATGAAGCGGCAAATGATGTTAGAGATAAAGTCTCAGCCATAAAACTCCCAACAGAGGCAAAGCTCCCACTTATAAATAAACTAGATATCGGTGCTGCTCCTATTGTGAGTATATTTTTAACTGCTAAAAACGATAGTGTTCAAAACCTTATGATGTTTGCAGATGAGCAGATAAAACCACTACTTCAAAAGGTAAAAGATGTCGGTGCTATAAATATCATCGGCTACCGTGATAGAGAGATAAAGATCTATCCTGAACTAAATGAGTTAAGCAAAAATAACATAACCATAACAGAACTAAACCAAATAGTTGCAAATGAGAACCTAAAGTTAGGTGGTGGAAAACTCATAACAAATACAAATGAGTTTATACTAAAAACCGTCGCCGATGCACTAAGTGTAGATGAGCTAAAAGATATAAAGATAAAAGATGGGCTTAGGCTAAGAGATGTTGCTAGAGTTGAAGATGGACTTGAGGATGCTTCTAGCTACTCATCATATAACGGTGTTGAGGGGGTTATGCTTGAGGTTCAAAAGATCTCAGGGACAAATGCTCTTGATATCATAAGTGATGTAAAAAAAGTAGTTCCGCAGATAGAGAGATTGGCGGGTGATAGATTTGGCGTAAAGGTTTTAAACGATACTTCAGAGTTTATACTAAAATCACTCCACGATGTTGAGTTTGACCTTATTTATGGAGCTATACTAGCTTCTATTATAGTTTTTGTATTTTTACGAAACCTAACCATTACTATAGTTTCAGCTCTAACTATCCCCGCTTCCATACTAGGGACTTTTGCCCTGATGAGCTACATGGGTTATAACCTAAATAAGATGACACTTATTGGGCTAACTCTAGCTATTGGTATCATTATAGATGATGCTATAGTTGTTATAGAAAATATCTATAAAAAGATAGAGGGTGGTATGAGTGCCCAAGAGGCTTCTATGCAAGGGGCTAAGGAGATGGCATTTGCGATACTTGCTATATCGGCTATGCTTTTAGCGGTTTTTATACCTGTTAGTTTTATGAGTGGTATCGTTGGTAAGTTTTTTGAGAGTTTTGCTATGACTGTTGGCTTTGCTATCATCATATCTTACACCATTGTTTTAACTTTTATACCAAGCCTTAGTGCTAGAGTTTTGAGCAAATCTAAAAGTTGGTTTTACGAAGCTAGTGAGTTTTTGTTTGTAGCTCTTGATAATTTTTATGTAAAACTCTTAAGAGTCTCGCTTAGGTTTAAGTTTATAGTTTTTTTAGTCGCTATCGCTACACTTGTTTTTTCACTAAAACTATTCCCTTCTATCGGGCTTGATTTTATGCCAAAAGAGGATAAGGGGGAGTTTGAGGTAAAGATAAAAGTAAAAGCGGGTGTTTCGCTAGAACATATGATAAAAGAGTCTAAAGTTATAGAAGAGGTGGTAAAATCTACTCCAAACATAGAGTACACGACACTAAATGTCGCCTACACAGCAACCCGTGAGAAACATAAAGCTTCTATATATGTTAAGTTGGCCGATAAAAACCATAGAGACAAAAACCAAGAGCAGATAATCCACGAGCTAAGAGCAAAACTAAAAGAGTTTAACACTAAAGATATGCTTGTGAGTGCTTCAGCTATACCAAACATAAAAGGTGCAGGAGTTAGTGTACCTTATCAGATTGTCTTAAAATCAGACTCATTTGAGAAGCTATCTGATGCTAAAAATAACCTAATAGCTCATCTAGAGAAAAAAGAGGGGTTTGTAGACATAGATACAGATCTAGATGATAATAAACCACAATACAATGTCAAGATACTAAGACAAAATGCGGCAAACTTAGGCATAAGTGCCTCATCTATCGCACAGGCTATATTTATAGCTTATTCGAGCGATTTGGAGATTAGCTACTTTGAAGATAAGGCTAAACAGTACAACATAACACTTAGAGTTGCAGATAAAGATAGAGTTAGTTTAGATGATATCAAAAAACTTCAAGTAAGAACTAGTAGCGGTGAGCTTGTCTATCTTGATGGGCTTGTGGAGTTTGAGTCATCTTCTGCGTTAGCAACCATAAACCGTTTTGATAGACAAAGAGAGGTTACTGTTTTTGCCGATATTTTTAACCTTCCATTAGGTGAAGCGGTCGCCTATACCGAGGCTAGTATAGATGAGATACTTCCTGATGGTGTAAGCTATCGTTTTACGGGGTTTGCTGAGGAGATGCAAAAAACCGCTAAAGCTTTTGGTGGTGCTATAGGGCTTAGTGTTGTGCTTATGTTTATTATACTAGCGATACTCTATGAGTCGCTTGTTCAACCGATTATCATTATGGTTACACTTCCACTTAGTATCATCGGAGTTATGCTCTCACTATATATGAGCGGCATGCAGTTTAGCTTGTTTGTAATGATAGGTTTTATGTTGCTTATGGGTATGGTTGGTAAAAATGCGGTACTACTTATAGACTTTGCAAATCAAGCCATAAAAGATGGTGGTGATATAGATAGCTCACTTATAGAAGCGGGTGAAAAAAGACTCCGCCCGATACTTATGACAACCATTGCTATGATATTTGCGATGGTTCCACTAGCTTTTGGTGGCGGGATAGGGAGTGAGACAAAAGCCCCGATGGCGATATCTGTTATAGGTGGGCTTATAAGCTCTATGGTGCTTACCCTTTTTGTTGTACCTGCTTTGTATAAGATCATCTACCCGCTAGATAGATGGCTTAAGAGGTTTTATGTGTTAAAGTAATTATTGTTTTTAAGGTAAGAGGGTTTTATTTTTATTTCGCTTTTGTTTTGTAAACTATACCGTAGATATTACCTATTTAAAATATCTAAATTAATCAAATCTTAAAACAATGTTTTGTATAATTGCGAACTTTTTAAGTGGCTATAAGTCCACGAAGTTTAAGGAACTACAATATGTACGCAATAATTAAAAACGGTGGTAAGCAGTATAAGGTTAGTGAAGGTGATATATTATCACTCGATAAAATGTCACTAGAGCCAAAAGCTACTATCGATATTACAGAAGTTTTAGCTGTAAATGCTGGTGAGTTAAAAGTTGGTGCACCTTATGTAAGTGGTGCGGTTGTAACTGCTGAGGTTATAAATGAAGGTCGTGATAGAAAAGTTATAACTTTCAAAAAACGTAGAAGAAAAGACTCTAAAACAAAAAGAGGTTTTAGAAGAGATTTCACTCGTGTTCGTATCACTAAGATAGCAGCATAATTTTAAGGAGTAAAAAATGGCACATAAAAAAGGTCAGGGTAGTACACAAAATAACCGCGATTCAGCTGGTAGAAGGTTAGGCGTTAAGAGATTTGGTGGTGAGGCTGTTGTAGCTGGAAATATCATCATTCGTCAAAGAGGAACAAAAGTTCATCCAGGTAAAAATGTAGGTATGGGTAAAGATCATACTATATATGCACTTGTAGATGGTGTTGTATCTTTTCATAGAAAAGATAAAAAACGTCAACAAGTTTCAATAATCCCCGCTGCATAATTTTACCATTTAGGCTCTGCCTAAGTGGATTCCTCTTTTTTCAAATACTTAATAGTTTATTTTTCTAAACAAGTTCTTAAGTGTTTGTACCCTTATATTAAGGAAAATATATGTTTGTAGATAGTGTAGAGATAACTCTTAGTTCTGGTAATGGTGGAGCTGGTTGTGTCGCTTTTCGTCGTGAAAAGTTTGTAGTAAATGGTGGTCCAAATGGTGGAGATGGTGGACGAGGCGGAGATATTTACTTTGTTTGTTCAAACAACACTCACACACTCTCAAAATTTCAACACAAGATGCACATAAAAGCAGATAATGGTCGCCCTGGTGAGGGTTCAAATATGACTGGAAAATCGGGCGCCAAAAAGATAGTTATAGTTCCACCTGGTACTCAAGTAGTCGATGATGAGAGCGGCGAAGTTTTATTTGATATGCTTGAAGATGGACAAGAGGAGCTTTTTTTAGTTGGTGGAAAAGGTGGCCTTGGTAACACTCACTTTAAATCATCTACAAACCAAAGACCTACATATGCACAACCAGGTATAAAAGGTGAAACAAAAACAGTTAGACTTGAGCTAAGACTTATAGCAGATGTTGGGCTTGTTGGCTTTCCAAATGTTGGCAAATCTACTCTTATCTCAACACTATCAAATGCAAAACCAGAGATAGCAAACTATGAGTTTACAACCCTAACTCCAAAGCTAGGGCAAGTTCAAGTTGGTGACTTTGAGTCGTTTGTGATGGCAGATATACCTGGTATTATAGATGGTGCTAGTGAGGGTAGGGGGCTTGGGCTTGAGTTTTTAAAACATATAGAGCGAACTAAGATACT
>JBAYYR010000028.1:0-11306 GCA_041672945.1 Sulfurimonas sp.
TTTGTATCTCAACTACTTTTCCACCAAAGTATGTAACTAGTTCAGGGTAGGTTACCCAGTATGGTGCAGGTATGATAACCTCATCTCCTTTTTGTATCGTTGCGGCAAAAAGGTTAAACAGCGAGTGTTTTGCACCATTGTTTATGATCACTTGATTTGGTTTATACTCTAAGTTGTTGTCCCTTTTTAGTTTATCGATAATCGCTTGTTTGATAGTTGGTATCCCATCAACCGCAGTGTATTTTGTAAAACCCTCTTTTATAGCTTTTATAGCCTCATCTTTTATAACTTCAGGGGTGTCAAAATCTGGTTCACCAGCTGAAAAACTAATAATATCTCGCCCTTGTGCTTTAAGCTCAGCAGCTAGTGTTGATATCGCAATTGTGATAGACTCTGAGAGTGAATTTACACGGTCAGTTAGCATTTTAATCCTTGCACTTTTTAAAATTTTAAAATTATACTCAATTTTACTAGCTTTTCATGGCTTTTATGAAAGAGTCGTAGATATTTTCAAGCTCAAGATCGTGTTCTAGCAGTTCGCTATTCTCTTTTATAAGGATATGTTCAAGAATAGCGACCCTTTTTAGTAGATACTCAAACATCTCTTTGTTTATATCGGGCAGCATATTGTGCATAAATGGGTCTTTACATCTACCTTTTTCTATAACATGAGCAGGTATCCCAACGGCGGTTGTGTTATCTGGAACAGGTTTTACTACAACTGAGTTTGCCCCTATTTTGGCATTTTCACCTATAGTTATATTTCCTAGTATCTTAGCACCAGCCCCTAAAACAGCACCTTTTTTTATAGTCGGATGTCTTTTTCCACTTATAAGTGAAACCCCGCCTAAAGTGACACCTTGGTATATTACAACATCATCTTCTATGATAGCGGTTTGACCTATCACAACACCTATGCCATGGTCTATAAAAACTCTTCTACCTATCGTAGCTGCGGGGTGGATGTCTATATTTGTCAGTATGGTTGATATCCCCATAATCATCCTAGCGATACTCTCAAACCCTGCATTGTATATGCGGTTTGCTATTCTGTACCATACTATTGCCCAAACTCCAGGGTAGTTAAATATAAAATCAAACCCAGAGCTAATAGCAGGGTCGTTTCGATAAACATTTAAAAAATCCTCTTTTATTTGTGCAAATAATCCCAACTTTTTCTCCTAAATAGTAGTTCTTAAGTAGCCATTTTGTGATAAAAATAGTTCAAGTTTTGCAAGTGTATCACTTTTTTGCTCATCTGAAACAAATGTTGAGCCAAGTAGGTCATCTTTTAGTTGTTTTTCTATCTTAGCCGAATCATAACCTATAGAGCTTAGTATCTCAAGGAGATTTTTAGACTCTTTTGCTTTACTTATGTAGTAGTTTTGCTCATCTATGGTTATGGTGTACTCACTAGGATGGGTAAATAGGTTGTGAGCCATCCCTAAAGTCTCTTGATAGGCTCCAACATTAAAAAAACCTAAAAAATACTCCTCTTCATCAAGGTTTACATCGTGAAGATATAGCGGTTTTTTAGGATTAAACCCTATCTCTCCATCGCTATCGCAAGTGATATCCCAAAGTGAAGCAGCACGAAGCGGGGTTGTGTTTAGATGGTGGAGTGGCATAACTGGAAAATGCTGACCCAATCCCCAATAATCTGGCAAACTTTGAAATATAGAGGCATTTATAAGGTATCTCTCTTGAAGTTTCTCCTGAAGCCTCTCTAGCTCTTTGGTTGTATTTGTCGATTTTAGATATAGGGCTCTTTTTATGATATTGTGAACTAATATCTCAGCATTTGATCTATCTTGAAGGTCGATATAACCTAGATCAAAGAGTGTAAGGAGTGACTCCATATGATCTAGTGCATCGTGAAGATACTCCATACAGTTGTTGTTATTTAAGAGTTTGTTTAACTCTCTAAGCTCCTCTATAAGTGGTGGATTTACCTGTTTAAACTCAAGATGCACCTCTTGATAATCATGGGTAAAAAGCTCAAGCACGGGGGTTATCAAAACGGCATGAGAAGCCGATATAAATCTCCCTGATTCGGTAAAGATATTTGGGTGTGGGACATTTTTAGCATTCATAATCTCACCGAGCAAAAAAACAACACTACTTGTAAACTCAGCTATAGAGTAGTTTCTAGAGCTCACATGGGAGTGCTGATTGTACTCAACCGCTAATCCACCACCTATGTTTATATTATTTAGCCCATCGGCTCCCATTTTTTTAAGTTCGGCATAGATATTTCCTGCTTCTCTTAGAGCTTTTTTTAGGGGTGCTATATCGGAGATTTGAGAGCCTATATGAAAGTGTATCATTGTTAGATTTTGTAGCAGGTTCTCCTCTTCAAGAAGCTCTATAGCCTCTATAATCTCTGTTGAAGTTAGACCAAACTTTGCATCCATACCACCACTTTTTGCCCAGATGCCGCTCCCGCTACTATGGAGTCTTACCCTTAGCCCAATTCGGGGTACTTTTAGTTTGCACTCATTTGCTACCTCTATAATGGTTTCAAGCTCACCCAAACCCTCTATAGTCATAGTGATATTGTGTCCACTTTGAGCAGCTATAAAACCTAGAGTTATCATCTCTTTATCTTTGAAGCCATTTACTGTTATATAGGCATCTTTTGGAGTTTTACTCATAGCAAGTATAAGCTCAGCCTTGCTACCTGCTTCAAAACCGTAGTTAAACTCCTTGCCTTGAGTAGCTATCGCATCTACTGCATTTGGGAGTTGATTTACTTTTAGTGGAAAAACTGCTTTAAACTCACCATTGTAGTTATTTTGCTCTATTGCTCTATCAAAGTGTGAGTAGAGTGTCCTTATTTGTGATTTGATAAGGTGTGGAAACCTAAGGAGTATGGGACCTCTAACATCACCGCTTCTTATCTCTTCTACTATCTCTAAAAGAGATGGCATACACTTATAGTTTAGTCTTATCTGCCCACTATCTACTATAAAGTTGTTGTTTGACCAAACATCTATACCATAATTTTCCATCGCACTCCCTAGTTTTAAAACTCTTCCACTTTTATATTTGTTTCACTTTTATCTACAAGATTTTTAACCCAAATAGTACCATTTTTTATCTCATTTTCACCTATTATGGCACAATATTTTGCACCTACTCTATCTGCTGCTTTTAGGTGGTTTTTTAGGTTTTTGGTTTTATACTCTAAGTAGAGCTTGTCTGTTTTTCTTTTTTTGGTTGCTATGCTAAAAAGAGTATCGATAACCCCATCATCCATAGCCCCCATATAGTACCCCTCACGGCTATCTTGTGGCATCTTTATAAGCTCAAGCAATCTCTCAATCCCCATAGCAAAACCAACCGCAGGTGTAGCCTTGCCATCTAAAAACTCAACAAGTTTATCGTATCTTCCACCACCAGCTATGGCACTTTGTGAACCTATCTCATCACTTATAAACTCAAAGGCGGTTTTTGAGTAATAATCAAGCCCACGAACAAGGTTTGGATCTAGCTCAAAAGATATATTGTTTTTGTTTAGTATATCTTTTAATTTAGCAAAGTCATCATCACAACTTTTGCATAGATTTTCAGTGATAAGTGGTGCATTTTTATAAAGGGTTTGGCACTTTTCATTTTTACAATCAAGCACTCTGAGTGGGTTAGCTTCAAGCCTTCTTTTACAATCTTCACATATCTCATCTTTTAGAGGTGTGACAAAATCTACTAGTTTTGCTCTATATTTTGGTACACACTCACTACAGCCTAAAGAGTTTAGTTTTAAGATATAACTTATGCCTAGAGTTTTTAGTATCTCATCTACCATCGATATAAGCATCGCATCTTCATAGACACTATCTTCGCCAAAACTCTCTATGCCAAACTGATTAAACGACCTTAGCCTACCTTTTTGAGGTCTCTCATATCTAAACATAGGTCCATGGTAGTAAAATCTATGTACACCCCCAGCACGGTCTAGCTTTTTTTGTACAAAAGCTCTAACGACTCCAGCAGTACCCTCAGGTCTCATGCAGACATCATTTTGCCCTTTATCTATAAACTGATACATCTCTTTGCCGACAATGTCACTAGACTCACCAACACTCCTTTTAAAAAGAGCAGTCTCTTCTAATATAGGAGTTTGTATATACTCAAAAGAGTACTTTTTTGCGATGGCGGTAGCTACATCTAAAAAGTATGTAAAAGCCCTATACTCTTTGCCTAAAATATCATTCATGCCTCTAAGGGAGCTTATCATTCTCATCCTTTAGTAAAATAATTCAAATATTAACACTTATTTAATTAAGCTACACTGTTTTATAATGTAAAAAATCATTTAAGGCACAAATAGTGGAACAGTATGAAACGATAAAAAAACACTATAGATTTAGTGATGAAGAGGCGAAGCTACTAAAGACTCTACAACCACTTATGAGGGAGCAGTCAAACCTCTTTATAGAGGAGTTTTATGAGTATATTTGGGGTTTTGGTACAACTGCTAAGTTTTTGAAAAACTCACAAATCATCGAGTACCATAGAGCTAAGATAAAAGAGTGGTTTGTAAATCTTTTTAGTGCAAACTACAACTATGAGTATTTTTCTTATCTCTACAAGATAGGTGAAATCCATGTCCGCATAGGGCTTCCGACTCACTTTGTAAACTCTGCTTTTACTTTTGTAAGGAGATTTGTCCTAAAAACAATAGATGAAAATGTACACGATCAGATAGAGTACACACAGATGATAGAGGCGGCTGAGAAGATTATAGATATAAATCTTGATGTGCTAACTAGCTCTTACCGTGAAGAGGAGCTTGGTAAGTTTTTATCGATGTCGAGTTTTGAAAAAGTTGTACTTCAGGGGTTAAAAAGGTTCAATGCCTATATAAATCTTTTTCTAGCAACTTCTCTAGCTTTGGTCGCATTTTTTGCTATAGGGCTTTTTGTTTACGATATATATCTACTTTTTTATAGCGACATAAGTATAGAAAAAGGGATACTTACAGTTTTAGGGAGTTTACTTGTACTCTGGGCGGCTATAGAGCTTATACACGAGGAGATAAACCATCTTCAAGGTAAAGGTTTTGCGATAGGGGCTTTTATCATGCTTGCGATGGCGGCACTTATAAGAAAAGTGCTTATCTACTCACTCTCGACTGAAAAAAGTAGTGAACTTGTAGTTATAGGTGGTGTTATAGTTGCTCTTGGTATCGCTTACTGGTTAGTTGGCAACCAAAATAAACAAAAAGTAGGTCTAAAAAGTAGTATCTAAAACTTGGTTTTTGTACCTTAGTGACTCTAGAGAGGTTTTTATATTTTGATTCTCCTCTTTTAGAGTGTCATACTCACCTTTTAGCTTTGCTATATCGCGACTTGTAAAGTGGATCTGTTGTGATATATAGATCTTTGGAAACAACATAGATAGTACTAAAAGCATCAGAAAAACTACATAGAGTAAAAAGTTTACATCTAGATCTTTTTTAGGATTTACAATGCTATCTATCTCATCGAGTAGGTTTGTTTTCTCTCTCATTTTATGTGAAAAACTCTCATCTTAGCACTTCTGCTTCTTTTGTTTTGTGTTAGCTCATCTTTTTGTGCAACTATAGGTTTTTTTGTTAAAACCTTACCTTTTGAGTGGTTTTTACCACAACTACATCTCATCGCATCATCTGGACAGATACAATCTTTTGCCCATCTAGCAAAGTAGTTTTTGACTATCCTATCTTCAAGTGAATGAAACGATATTATAGCAACTATGCAATCTTTTAAGTTGCTATTTTCTATGGTATCTAGCAGGGACTCTAGCTCTTGCAGCTCACTATTTACCTCTATGCGGATAGCTTGAAGCAGTAGTGTTGCTGGGTGGATATTTTTACCTTTATATAAAAACTTATCTAGTTTTTTTACTAGCTCATCTACTGAGCTAAATGGTCGGTTTTTTACTATCTCATTTGCTAGATTTTTATAGTTACCTATCTCACCATACTCTTTTAAAACCCTCTCAAGATCGTTTTGTGAGTAGCTATTTATAACATCTGATGCACTAAAAGATGAGCCTTGATCCATCCGCATATCTAGTCTATCGCTACCAAAACTAAAGCCCCTGTCTTGCTTATCGAGTTGCAAGGAGGATACCCCTATATCGGCTAGTATCCCTCTTGTATCTTCACCTAAGAGCTCTTTTATGACACTAGAGTATCTACCTTTTTTGATCTTAACTCTTAAGCCAAACTCCTCTAATCTTTTAGAACTAAACTCTATCGCCTCTATATCTTGGTCTATCCCTATAACATCTATGCTAGGGTTTGAGTTTAGAAGTAGGCTTGTGTGTCCGCCATAACCTAATGTGCAGTCTATAATAGTGCCACTTTTTACTTTAGCAAAACTCTCTTTTACTTCTTTATATAAAACTGGTATGTGTGGGATTTTTTCATTCATGTTATGGTATTATACTAAAAAATACGGTTATCATATATGCATATAGAACTTATAATTTTCATGCTAATACTCAGTGTAATAGTTGCACTCATTAGCTACAGATTTTTTAAGAGTGATCTTAAGGTTGCTCATCTTCAGCCAAAAACACCACCCATAGAGATAAGCAAAGAGGTTTTTGTAGCAGTAAAATCATCTCGAAAAAAAAGAGAAGCCTCTCCACTTAACAAAGTCTATAAGGATAGATTTAAAGAGTTTAGTGGCACTAAGATACTCTTAGCAGAAGATGATGAGATAAACCAAAAAGTTTTACTAGCCTTGCTTGAGGATTCAGGTATCGCTATAGATATCGCTAGTAACGGTAAAGAGGCATTAGAGCTTTTGGAAAAATCTAGCTATGCTTTAGTGCTTATGGACTCAAATATGCCTATCTTAAATGGTGAGCAGACAACAAGAGCTATAAGGGCTAACCCTAGCTATGATCATCTCCCTGTAGTTGCTCTAAGTGGCGAACTTATACAGAGTGAGGTTGATTTGATGTTTGAAGCGGGAGTAGATGAGTATCTTCAAAAGCCACTAAAACCAAAAGCTCTTTATGATATATTTTACTCATTTATCTCAACTAGCCAAGAGTCTAGTTTTGATAGTGAGAGTTTTGAGGAGCTAGATGTATCTAGAGGGCTAGAAACAGTTGGCGGTGATAGAGATTTTTATAAAACCATACTAAAAGATTTTACACTAAAGTATATAGCGACCCCAGCTCAGATATATGGTTTTTTAAAAGATGCAAATAAGCAAAAAGCTCAAGCACTACTTTTAGATATCTCAGGCATATCGGCAAATATCGGTGCGACTGAGTTAAATCAAGCATCATTAGAGCTTCAAAAAGCTTTGGTTGAGCATAAAAGTTTGGAGTTTATACTTAAGCTAAAAGAGTTTGATAGAGTCTTTAAAAGGACCATAGAGGCTATATATAAAACCACAAGAGTTTAGTGGTGAGTTAGTTTTAAGTAAATTTATATATAATTATATATCTAAATGATTTATTTGTGGTGTGTGTTTGAGAAAAATTGTCGCTTTTTTGTCGCTTTTACTTATGTTACAAGCAGATGAACTCGATTTGCTTGATGATATATTTGATATGGATTTAGGCTCACTAAAAAGCATAAAGATAGATACTGCTTCAAAATCACTCCAATCACTCGATTCATCTCCCGCTAGGATACTTATAGTTACAAAAGAGCAGATAAGAAACAGAGGCTATAGAAGTTTAGAAGATCTCTTAAATGACCTTCCCGCATTCCAAATCCTTCGCCATGCAGATAGTGGTATCATAAATCAAGTCGCCATCCGCGGTATCATGGGAAACAACTACTTTAAAATTATGCAAGATGGTATCGAGATAAACCAGAGTGATGGTGAGATACTTAGTGTTGCGATGCAATACCCACTTATGGGAGTTGAGAGGGTTGAGGTGCTTTATGGTGCTGTTGGTGCCATTTATGGTTCTGATACTGTTAGTGGTGTTATAAACCTTGTTAGCTCAACCAAAGATGAGGGCGGAGTAGGTGTTTGGGTAGGTGAGTATGGGTATAAGTATATCCATCTAAATCAAGCTATAAAATACAAAGATACTATATTTTCCTATAAAGCACACTACCATAAAGATGGTGATTATAACCTCTATAAATACTACCCCGATATGTATCAAGATAGCTCAAATAGAAACTTCAAGCCTCAAGAGAGTAAATCAGCAGGGTTAAGAGTGCTTCATGGTGGCTTTGAAGCAGGGGCAAACTACCGCTACTCTAGTGAGTCGGTTTTTATATCGATGAGTGGAGATAATGCACTAAAGAAAAACAATATAGCAGATAAAAATGCAAATCTCGATACCGAACTTATAAATGCCTATATGAAGTACACCGCACCACTTTTTTGGGGAGTTAACTCGCAAACTACACTAAGTTATGACTCAACAGAGTTGCTAGATAAGAGCTACTTTAGAAACAAATACACAAACAACGAAGCGGGGCATAAGTACTCAAAATCTTATAGAGTTGAGCTTGAGCAAATCCTAAACAAAACGATCCAAAACCATAGCCTAACTCTAGGTTTAAGCTATGAGCACTACCACTCTACACCTATGACATATGATCTAAAATCATCTAGCGATAGAGACCCTATCTTGGGTAAAACAGACCCACTTTTACCTGATATAAAAGTCCCTATATATAAACTAACTTGGGATATTTTTTCTATATTTGCTCAAGATCAGATCTCTTTGGGTGAGCATTTTGATGTAGCATTAGCACTAAGGTATGACAAGAGTTCTGAGTATGAGTCTTCACTAAATCCTAGAGTCGCTTTTATACATAAGGGTAAAAATATAACCCAAAAGCTTATCTACTCTCAGGCATTTTTGGCACCATCGACATATAATAAATATAAACTTTATGGAACTCCACTTAGTGATGATGGTAGTGGAAATCTTATAGTTAAAGATTTTAGGGTAGCAAATGAAAATCTAGAACCAGAGAAGAGTAAAACATTTGAGTACAACTTAGACTACACACTAAACCCAAACCAGCTTATCTCATTTAGCACATACTACACTAAGGTAGATGGGATGATAAACATAGAAGCCCCACTTAGCAATAAAGAGGATTTTTTTGGTAATGGTATAAAAGTCTTAAGTGCTAAAGGTGCTTCAAATGTCGCAACAGCCGATATCTATGGAGCCGACATATCGTTTTTAGGACACTCTTATTTTACAGGGTATGATTTTGATTATTGGCTTAGTTATAGCTTTGTAGATGGAAGTGTTAAAGAAGCAGATGAGAAGTTTGATGCCTACTTTAGCTCAAAACATATGTTAAAAGCGGGTAGTACTTTTAGATACAACAAGTTTAGTATAACCCCATCTATGAGATGGCTTAGCCCTATAAAAGCGGCTCCTTATGAGAAAGGTGGAGACTATCTTGAAGATAAAGTAAATGGATATATCCTTTTTAACCTTTTTGCAACTTATGATATAACAAAATATCAAAGCCTATCTTTTAGGGTAGATAACCTTTTTGACAAACACTATATGGGTGTTAGATACAACTCATCTAGTAAGTACCTCTCCCCACAAGAGGGTAGGAGAGTTAGCTTGATGTATAGATACAATTTTTAGGAAAAAATATGAAAATACTACTAGTTTTAGCACTATTTTTAACCACTTTAATCGCAAATGAGATAAAAGAGGAGCAGGTAAAAGTCGCTTATACATATAGTTTTATGAAAAATATCTCATGGAGCGATGAGGATGCTCTTGCTAGATATAAGCTTTTAGTGGTTAGTCAAAATGAGACTTTAAAAAATATGTTTAAGATGCTCTCATCTAGAAAAAAGTTAAAAGATAAAAATATCGAGGTTGTATTTTTTGATAAAAATAACCAAAAAAACGACTATCAAGCGATATATATAGATGATATTTCGTTGTATGAAAAACTATTTTATGAGTATGAAAACTCAAATACACTCATCATAAGTGATAGCTATGAAGATAAGAAAAAAGTTCTTATAAACCTTTTTGAAGATGATGGGAAGATAACTTTTGAGATAAATAAAGCAAATATCATAAATCAAGACTTAAGTGTCTCACCAGATATGATACTTTTGGGTGGAACTGAGATAGATGTCGCTAAACTCTACCAGTCAAGTCAAGATGAGCTAAAAGAACAAAAAGAGTTTGCACAAAAACTCTCTCTTGAGATAGAGCGCAAAAACCTTGAGCTAAACGAGAAGCTAAAACAAGTTGAGGAGCAAAAAGCTATCATACAAAGGCAAGTAGCAGATATATCTGTTCAAACAGGGAAGATAGCAGAGCAAGAGAGGGTTTTAAAAGAGCAAACAGACTCACTAGAGGTGCAAAAAGCAGAACTACAAACCATCTATGCTGAGATAGAGTCCCAAAAACAAAACCTAGAGGCAGCTCAGGTGGACATAAATATAAAAGAGCAAGAGGTAGCAAGGCTAGTAGAGCTTCAAAAACAAAATGAAGATAGCTTTAAAGAGACAAAAAAGATACTAGATGAGCTAAATATTAAAATAGACGAGCAAAGAAGCAATCTTGTGGGCTTAAGCGATACTGTCGATGCTCAAAAAAATATTATTTTTATGTTTATAGCTCTTTTTATCATTATCTTAATACTTGGATACTTAGCACTTAAACAACAAAGAAAACTAAAAACTCTAGCTGAGGTAGATACCCTAAGCGGTCTTTATAACCGCCGATACATACATGCTAAAATGGAGAGCGAGATAGATAGATACAAAAGATATAGCACACCTTTTAGTGTAGTACTTCTAGATATAGACCACTTTAAAAAGATAAATGATGGCTTTGGTCATGATGTGGGAGATATGGTTATACAAAAGATATCAGCTATACTAAAAGAGGGTGTTCGTAAAACAGATATAGTTGCTAGATGGGGTGGTGAGGAGTTTTTGATAGTCGCTTCAAATACCGCACTTAAAGGTGGGGTAGATTTAGCTGAATCTATAAGAAAAAAAGTCGAAGAGTTTGACTTTGAATTTGGACACAAAGTGACTATAAGTTTAGGTGTAGCTAGTATACAAGAGAAACAAAATCAAGATGAGATAGTAAAAAAAGCAGATGAGGCACTATATGAGGCAAAAGAAAATGGAAGAAATAGGGTTGTATCAGTATGATATTTAGAATAGAGAGTGATAGTAAAAGTATATATTTTTTAACTGCTCTTTTTTGGACAGTGGCAATTAGTACCTCTATGTGGTGGAGTTTGTATCTTATAAACAGTAAGATAGAAGATACCGCACTATCTAGAGCTGAGTTTGTCTTTAATACCATAGAGACGACAAGGCTTT